>DAOMZK010000095.1:0-7730 GCA_035438035.1 Cyclobacteriaceae bacterium
TCTGCGATTATTCCGTCAATTGGTCAAGACGCAGAAAATTCCATTTACCGGTGAACCACTTAAAGGTCTCCAGGTGATGGGTGTGCTGGAAACCCGTAATCTCGACTACAAAAATGTTTTTGTGCTGTCATTAAATGAAGGATCTCTCCCGGCCGCGGGTAACAAGCCCTCTTATATTCCATTTAATATCAGGAAAGCCTACGCATTGCCCACCACGGAACATCAGGACGCATTCTACGCTTACCTTTTTTACAGGGTCCTCCAGCGTGCGGAAAATGTATTTCTTTTTTACAACACAGAGACCGATGTTCTGGGACAGGGAGAAATGAGCCGGTACCTGCAGCAAATAGTATTTGAGTCGGGATGGAAGCCCACACACAAGGTGCTGCACAATGATATTCAGCCCCGGGAAATTAAGCCGATTGTAATCAAAAAGGATAAGTCGGTACTGAAAAGCCTTGCTCAACTAAACGAAGGAAATTCCCGCATGAAAGGAATCTCTCCCAGTGCATTGAATGCCTACATAGAATGCGGATTGAAATTCTATTTCAGACACATTGCCCGCATCAAGGAAGCAAAAGAAGTTGAGGAAGACCTTGATGCCAGGTCACTCGGCAACCTGCTTCATCGTGTCATGGAGCTTTTTTACAGGAGTATTCTCGACCGAAAAAAATCAAACCTGATTGAGCCCGGAGACCTTTCCCTGCAGGATAAGACGATCGAACAACTTATTGACGAAGTTTTCATTCAGCAATATTCGCTCGACCGTAACAGCAAAATAGTGTATGCCGGACAACGATTGATCGTAAAAGAGATAATTAAAAGTATAGCGAAGCAAATCATTGAACTGGATGCAAACTATGTCCCATTTTCAATTGAGGGACTTGAACGTGAGGATTTAACCTGTGAGGTGCCGATCTCCCACGAACCGGGTGTTGTGGTGATTGGTGGTAAAATCGACCGGCTTGACCGAAAGGGGAACAAAGTTCGCGTCATTGATTATAAAACAGGAAAAGACAAGGTAGACTTTGACAGTATTGAATCATTATTTGTTGATGATTCGCTTTTTAAGAAAAGAAACAAGGCTGCATTTCAGACCATGGTCTATGCATTCCTATACAAGGGAAATGTCAAGGAGAACGGACTTCAGATTGCGCCGGGCCTGGTCACCCGGATGAATATTTTTGACGAAGAATTTTCTTTTACTTTAAAAATGGGAATGGGTAAAGAACCGGTAAACGATGCGGGGCCGTTGTTTGATGAATTTGAAGCCAGGCTTAAAAATCTTTTGGAAGAAATGTTTGATCCGGCACAAACTTTCCGACAAACATCAAACTCGGACAATTGCAAGTATTGCCCGTACAAAGGAATATGCTATCGATGAGGCAGTTAACAAACGGAATGGACGCTCGAAAATTTGGCCGACTATTTGCATCCCCTCCTTTATATCGTCTAAAAACAAGTAAATTGTTGCCTGCCTAAACTCCTTTTATGAAAGTAGCCTCAGCGTTGATCCTGATTTTTCTACCGTTACTTTTGTTCAGCCAGACCCCGCCACAAAAAGTCAGGGTATACACCAATGATAATTTCTCCGGCTCTCATGGCGATTTTGGCATTGGAAAATACAGTAACAGCCAGCTTGCATCACATGGTGCTTACGTAGTGTATTCTTTAAAAATCCCGAAGGGTTTAAGAGTGACACTATTTCCGGAGGATAATTTCAAAGGGAAAGCACTCGTGCTCACAGAAGACACAACGCAGCCAATTTTGCTGGATAAAGGATTTGCCAATGGCAGGGTTTCTGTTTCCATGGTGGTCGATGTTGCGCCCACTACACCGGTTGCTGTGGTTTCCACTAAATCCAACGTACCCGTAATTACATTGTTCAAGGATAATTTTGATGGTGATCATTATGAACTGCCGGTTGGCCAGTATGAATTCACGGAAATAGGCATTGGCAATGACCAACTGTCTTCTGTAAAAATTCCAAAGGGGATGAAGGTGACGCTCTATGAACATGAAGGATTTGCTGGAAAGTCGTTGATCCTCACCAAAGATGCAGGTGCCTCTTATTTTGTATCCAATGGTTTCAATGATGTTACTTCTTCTTTGATTGTTGAGATGGTTCCTGAAGTTCCGACGGTAACACCAGTAGTAACACCAACGGTAACGCCGGTTGTTGTTCCGGTGGTTACAGTTGTTACAGTGGATCCTGTACCCGTAAAGGAAGTAGAAGTAGATCAGACATACACCGGCCCTGTGGTCACATTGTACAGCGACAATTTTAAAGGCCGATCCTGGAGACTTACGCCGGGCATATACAATTACGATAATGATTTTGGTATGCCAGCCAATGCCCCTTTTTCAATGCGAATTCCTTCAGGACTAAATGTAACGTTGTATGATAGTAAAGCCGTCGCAGAAGATGGTTCGATTGAAACCCAGGGGAGAAAGTTGTTGCTCACCAGAGACACAGATGCAAACTACATCAAATCCAATGGGTTTGCCGGTAGTACATGGTGGGTGGCAGTTCGTGAAGTAGCTCCTGTTGAATCGGATCCGGTAGTTACAATTTACAGAGACGATTTCTCAGGTCCCTCCCGCAATTTTGCACCAGGTCGTTATGGCTACCAGGACCTGGGCATCGGAGACAATGCGCTTTCGTCGATCAGCATTCCGCGTGGATTAAAAGTGACCTTGTATGAACTTCCGGCATTTGAGGGAAGAACGGCAGTGTTGACAACCGACACGGGTGCAGATTTTTTAGTTTCGAAACAATTTAATGACATCACATCAGCCTTGTTGGTTGAGACCATTCCATCTGCAGATTTGAATGTCATTATTTTCAAAGACGACTTTTCAGGAGCGTCAAAAAGTCTGGCACCGGGCCGGTACAATGCCCAGGATTTGGGAATCGGAGATAATCAGCTTTCGTCGGTGAAAATTCCGCAAGGCATGCGGGTAACTTTATTTGAGAATGACAATTTCACCGGAAGGTCAATGGCGTTAACAAAAAATACCAACGCGGGATATATGGTTTCAAGCAAATTTAATGACCTGACCTCTTCACTCGTGGTGGAAGATGTTCCTGTACCATTTGTCACCCCAGTCCCGGTGGAGCCGGTTACACCCACGGTGGTACCTGTCGTGGTGCCGGCCGTAACACCTGTGGTTGAAATTCCGGTGGTGCCGGTGGTAGAAGTTCCGTCCTGTGAGCTTACCGGCAAGGAATATGACGCCGCCATGAATGCCATGAAATCAAAACGTTTCAGGGATGAATTGATGACTACTGCTAAACTGGCGACCAAAGACAAGTGCCTGACCGTTGATCAGGTCAGGAGTTTTACGCAATTTTTCAGTTTCAGCGATCAGAAACTGGAATTCGTCAAGTATGCGTACAATCTTTCGAGTGAAAAATCAGCGTACTACACACTGGACGATGTATTCGTTTTTATGTCGGATAAGGAAGCCTTCAGCAAGTTTTTAAGTTCGAAATGACAACTCAAAGTGTAGCCATATCGATCACAAACCTGTATTTCACATCGGATTTGAGAATCCGTTCAAAAGCTTCATTGATTTTGCTCATAGGAATCAATTCGGTGTCGGACAAGATGTTGTGTTCTGCGCAATAATCCAGCATTTCCTGGGTTTCAGGCACTCCTCCGATCATTGAACCCATCAGTCTTTTCCGGCCATTGATCAATGGCATCATGTTCAGGCGAATGTCATCCGGCGGAAGCCCCACCATTGCCATAGTACCATCCGTCTTTAATAACCGGATGAATGCACCCATATCGTGATCCGCAGAAACCGTATTGAGGATTACATCAAAATGATTTTTCAGACTTTTCATTTTTGATTCATCAGAAGTCAGTACAAAATGATGGGCGCCCAGTTTTCTAGCGTCACCTTCTTTTGATTTTGATGAACTCAGCATCGTCACCTCAGCGCCGAGGGAGGCGGCAAATTTTACTCCCATGTGACCCAGACCGCCGAGGCCGAGCACAGCCACCTTTTGACCTTTGGAAACTTTCAGGTGCCTGAGGGGTGACCACGTGGTAATTCCGGCGCATAGCAACGGCGCGACGCGATCCAGGCCTGATTGAAATTTCAGTGTGTATACATAGTCTGCATCCACCACGATGGCGGATGAATATCCTCCGGAGGTAATCGACTTGCCGTCTCTTTCATAGTTGCTGTAAGTGCCCACCATACCTTCATCGCAGTATTGCTGCAGGCCAGATTGGCAATGCGGGCATACCCGGCAGGAATCCACAAATACCCCAACTCCGGCATTGTCACCCGCCTTGAATTTCTTCACGTTTGCGCCCACCTGCTTCACACGGCCGACAATCTCGTGCCCCGGAACCAGTGGATACATCGAACCCTTCCATTCATCCCTTGCCATGTGCAGGTCGGAATGGCAAACACCACAATAGGTGATGTCAAGGAGTACATCATTGGGCCCCACGGCGCGGCGCGAAAAATGGTAAGGAGCAAGGGGAGAAGTTTTAGTTTGTGCAGCGTAGGCTTTTACAGGGATCATGATAGAAGTATAAAGAGTCTAATTTTTAAAACAAGTTTCAAGTTAACACAAATTCTCAGGGGCGCCAGTTAAACTTGTACAAAAGGTATTATGGTAATTTCTGTAATTGGAAATTCTTCCATCGCACTTTTATACCGCCTCCTTCATGAATCTGCAGTGCGATCCTGCCTTCGCCCTGGCCAATCTTTTCGTCTTTCAGATAAATCATTTGATGACCGTTGAGCCAGGTAGTCACCTCATCGCCAGTTACTTTTATTTTTAGCGTATTCCATTGACCTTCCAGCAGATGGCTTTCATCTTCGGCTTTCGGCTGAACCAGCCAACCGCGCCCGTATGATTCATATATTCCACCCGTGTGTTTCCCCGGTGGCGCCACCTCCACCTGCCATCCGCTGATTTTGACGCCTTCAATTCCTGACCGGAAGAATACGCCGCTGTTACCGTTGGACTCCTGTTGGAATTCCAATGTCAGGATAAAATTCTTATACGGTTGGTTTGTGGAGAGGTAGCCATACTGTTTATCTGGTCCACTTTCACAAATTAATTCGCCCTTGTCGACGTACCATTTTTCTGTCCCGTGGATGGTCCATCCTGAAAGGTCTTTTCCATTGAACAGGGATCCTGCCGGTTGAGCATAGAGCGAGCCCGTAAAGAGGAGACAAAAAACAATCTGTTTCATATCAATTGTGATATTAGTCGAGGGTATAGCAATTCTCAAATCTTTTCATCCCGACTTTGGGATAATATTCCACAGCCTTCGGTGCTGACAAAAGGATGAGTTTAGCCATCGATGTGGCAGCCTTGGTTTCCTCAATTAGCTTTTTTCCGATTCCCTTGTGTTGATAAGCTTCATCGACAGCGAGATCAGAGAGGTAGGTACAGTAGGCAAAGTCAGTTATGGATCGGGCCACACCAACCAGTTTGTCTTCATCCCTTGCAGTAATAATGAGACTGGCATTTTTAAGCATCGTGGCAATGCGATTGGTATCCTGTATGGGCCTTCTTTCTCCAAGCGTCGACCGAACTAAAACGTCGATGAATTCTTCTGGCGAGAGTTGTTTTTCAATTTGATATCGGATCATGGTTCTACATTGAGTTAATTCAACCGGCGGAGTATCTGTAAACGGCTACAATATGACAAGCTGTGCCTGCAACCACAAACAGGTGCCATACAAAATGACTGTACCGTATGCGATCCAGCACGAAAAATAATACACCCGAAGTGTAAAAAAGTCCCCCGGCGCCAAGCCAGAAAAGTCCCGAACCCGGCATCACATCCCACAATGGCTTAATGGCGATCACCACGATCCAGCCCATGGCCACATAGAGTATGGTCGACAGCGAACCGCGCCACAATTTTCCGATTGTTTTCAACAGCAGTCCCAAAAAAGCAAGCCCCCAGATAATTCCAAAAAGTGTCCAACCCCACGGTCCCCGAAGAATGCCCAGTGTGAATGGGGTATAGGTGCCTGCAATCAGTAAGTAAATGGCAATGTGATCCAATATTTGAAAGAGTCGCCGTGCGCGAGTCCAGGCCAGTGCATGGTACAAGGTTGAGGATAAGTAAAGGTTGATCATAGTGGCACAAAAAATGGATACTCCCACCACTCCGTACGCACTTCCGGTTCTGACAGCGTGAACGATGAGGAATGGAGTGGTGGCAATGGCCATTATGGCCCCTACACCATGGCTGATGCTGTTTGCAATTTCTTCTCCTTTTGACTGAAGTCGGTCCGGTTCCTGATTTTTCAATTCGTGAAGATACGTGATTGAACCAGAGCATTTTCGTTAATATCGCATTTCAAATAATTGGGTATGCAGCCTATTCCTTTTCAGGGCATTGACTGGTCGTTGATTCCCCAGACAGAACATTCCGGTGAAACCGGCAGAGCATTGTGGCGGACGTTACAATTCCCTGAACTTCGGATTCGCATGGTAGAGTATTCGCCAGGCTACCTCGCCGATCATTGGTGCAAGGCGGGTCATATTGTGCATTGTCTCGAGGGTGAGTTTGTTTCTGAACTGCAGGAGGGAGAAAAAATCACGCTCAAAAAGGGCATGAGTTACGTCGTTTCCGATGATATGAGTTCGCATAGATCCGTCACGAGGCACGGGGTAAAACTCCTGATCATCGACGGTGATTTTTTAAAGAAATAAGTTTACCCGGATAAGCATCACTTTTTGTCAATCATGCGTGATTTCCAGCTGGAATCCGGAAACCTCAGAACACCGACGTAATGGGCAGATAGCCGTCGTTTACGTCCGGTCATCGCTTTAACAGCACTTATTCTGTCGCCAGGACCGGAAATTTGTATTCATATCAAATTTTTTAAACCATGAATGCAGAAAAAGAAAATGTGCTGTACTACACTGATGGTCACTCGGTCACTGTAACGGATTCCGTTTTTCAGGTGAAGCGGAAATGGTACCGGTTAAATGGGATCACCAGCCATGGATTCCACATCATTCCACCTGTTCGGATGCCGGGAATTGCCATGTTGATTCTTGGAGTGCTGTTATTGATTTCGGGATTGATGAAAATTTTTCCAAATGATGCAATGTCTACTGTAACGGTATTTAACCAAACCCTGGAATTGAATACGCTAGCCCTATTGGTTGGGGTGGTCTTGCTTATTCCGGGCATCATTTTACTTGTGATTATCCGGGAACGCTATGCCGTCAGCATCACCACTGCTGAAGGTGAAAAACATGTGGTAGTGAGCAAGCGAAAGGAATATGTGTCACAGATTGTGAATGCGCTCAATGAAGCCTTTTTTGCAAGAATTCATTCTGATGGACCTGAGCCGAAACAACAATTCACTGTATCGGGAAGATAACTTCCTGCCGGCATTGAAGTAGTAAGGTCACCCTGCAGCAACCAGTATCGCGGAAGGGTGACCTTGCATTTTTTTAAGGGTTAATCCTGGCGGCATGGCGGGCAAGAAACTTCCATTGTCCCTTTTGCTTTTGCCAAACCAGCAGAACGTGAAGATTAATCGGGCTGACTTTCCCATCTGCGGACTTTGATTCACCATTTAATTTGTGCCGTACCAGTGCAACGTTATCGGCTATGGCAATGGTCTGATCAGCAAAAGTGATGGATACGAAATCGGATTTACCGTTCACAAGATCATCAATGAATGAAGTCTTGGTATCAATTTTTCCCGATGAATGCCCGTAGCTA
>DAOMZK010000096.1:0-7718 GCA_035438035.1 Cyclobacteriaceae bacterium
ATGAAAAAACTTGCCCTTTTCCTGCTTGCAGAGTACTTCATGTTACCGCTTGTGAATGCCCAAACCTGGTCAGAAGGCAAATTTATGCTCCAAGCCTTAGAGGCTGTCCTGGAAAACGCCACCGCTTCTACCCAATTGACCAGCTTCGGATATACCGATGGCATTTGTTTCATGGGAGGATGGATAGATGATTCGGGTTATTGTAGCTGGGAAACGAAACTGGTTGCCGGTACATCCTACCAATTTTGGGGTGGAGGCGATGAAGATGCTGTAGATCTGGATCTTTTTGTACTGGATAAATCAGGCACTATATTGGCAAAGGATAAGGATGCCGACAACAGCCCTCTGGTATCTTTTACACCTACGACTACTGCTAATTACGTCATCAAATTAAGCCTGTTTAACTGTGCAGAGTTTGGAAGTTTCTGTGCATTGGCCACGCTTCAAAAAGGTGCTAATACGATTCCTTTTGGCAACATTGAAGACGTAATGCAAACACTTGAAGCCGTCGGGGAAACAATTCTCGAAGAAAAAGATATCAATCTGAAATTTATGAAAATAGAAAACATGTGGAGCGTATTCGGCGCAGTCATTGACGAGGACAAGGAAGCGAAAATAAGCAATCTGGTCATGGGGCAAGGAGACAGGTTCTTGGTCGGAGTTACCGACGATAATGCCGAAGTAATAAATGTAATTCTAAGGACTTACCCGGGTAGCAAAATGGTCTGTTCGGATGAAGAAGATTCGAAATTGGCAGCAGTAAGATGCAAGACGACGGAAAAGGATAAATACCAACTGACAATAAAAAATGCCGGATCAGATGGCAAGTCACTTATGATAGCGGCTATTTTTGATCTTGAATAGTTTCCTCAAGCACAAAAAGATCAATCATTTTATTTGCTCATGCAAACTTTTTTCTTATGATAAGGTGTCCCAATTGTAGTTTCTTTAATGAAGATGACGCTGAAAAATGCGAACGTTGCAATGAATCACTTGGACGAGGTCCAACCAATTTGCGCCAGGGTACACATCTTGGAAGTGGCAACAACGAGAAAAAAACTCAAATTGGAGCTAATTCTTCCGGCCCCTTTCTCGATGCTCCTTCCGGCCCGGTCAGTCCAAAGCGTATGATCATCTGCCAAAATTGCAACTACCCAAACATCGCCAGTGCCACAATCTGCGCTAACTGCAACCAGTCGCTCTTGACCAGCCCGGAAAAGGAAAAGGCCCCAACTGCGCCGCCGATCCAATCAACAACCGGCAATACGCGCCCGCCACAAAAAACGGTGAGACTCGAACAAATTCAGGTGGGTAACGAGCAGTCAACACAAGGTTTTCGCCTAACGGAAGAGGGCAAAAAACAATCGCTGGAGTTCCGGCAAGCTTCGACAGATTTGAATCGCGACGGGTTGGATAAGAATAATATGACCATCTCAAGCGAAGTGCATGCTACTTTTGAATTCATTGATGGACAATGGTTTATCTCTGACAAAAGCTCCAATCAGGCTACTTTTGTTCAAGTGAAAGGAAAAATCCCCATTACGGGGGACACGGTCATTATTTTAGGCAACAAAATGTATCGCTTTGAACCAATCGAGTAAAGTATGAAGCGTTGCAACAAATGTGGTTACACCAACGAAGATACTGCTGCCAAGTGTGTCAAGTGTGAGGCGCCCCTCGCGGGGGAACACGGTGCCAATACTCCCAAGCCGGCCAATAGCGATAGGCCACAGTATCGACATTCCGGCCATTTTGAATACCCGGTACCTTATCAAATCTACCCTAGCACTGTATTGCAAAGCGACGACGAAAAACAGTATTCCGTAGTGCAGTTCGTCGCGGAAGGTGGATTTGCCAAAGTGTTTCACGCCAAGGGACCTAAACTCGCAATTGGAGATGTCGGAAACGTAGCTATCAAAGTGATGAACCTGTATGAGCTGCATCCCGATCAACAAAAAGAGTTCACAAAAAGATTTGAAAGAGAATATCAGGTTGGGCAAATCAACTCCGATTATATCGTCCGCACCTTTGCAAAAGGTTTTGTTACGGCTAACCCTTTCATGGTCATGGAGTATTGCCCCAACGGGACGCTCGAACACCTGATTCAAAGTGGCCGTCTCCTTGAAGAGGATATTAGACGCATCGCCATAAGGGTGTTGCATGGATTACACGACCTGCATCAGGCCGCAGTGGTGCATCGTGACCTGAAACCTTCCAATATCCTTTTTGATGAAAATAATGAGCCACGTGTAGCAGACTTCGGCATTTCTGCCTATATCCGCAATCGGATGACTCAGATAAACCGGAAAGGCAACCTCGACAGTACGCTTGGCACTCCATACTACTGCCCTCCTGAACAGCGAAAAGGCACAGAGAGTGTTCGTCTGACCAATCCACGTATGGATCTTTATGCTTTTGGCGTAATACTCTACGAAGCTTTTTCAAAAGGCCAGTTTCCCTTTGCATCACCGGGAGAGGACATCCCGATTGACGAATATTACAAACGGGCTGAAAAAGGCAATTGGAAAGACATTCGGAATTATCGGAATGATTTGGACCCTGTTTGGTCGAAAATCATCACCCGCTGCATCGCCCCAAAACCGGAACAACGCTTCGAAAGTGCATCGGAAATACTCGAGTTGCTTGGTCAAAAATCAGAATCTGCCCCCGGCCCCTCTCCATCAACACAACCTGGTACTAAACAACAGGGCAAATTGCTGCTTCGTGTCATCAACGGAGACGAAATTGGCCATACTTACTATCTAAATGATCTGCTTCGGCAAAAGAACATCACAAAACTCACAATCGGTTGGCTCAACCCCGTTGAGCCTGGCAATAATGACATCGGGATATTTGAAAAATACACCCAGTATATCTCGTCACGTCATGCAACCATTGAGGTGGTGCGAAACGGAGTTTCTGAATCCTGGTACATTCGTGACGGCCAATGGTATGAAAAAAACAACGTCGTTGGGTGGCATCGCTCAAAAAACGGAGTGCTGGTCAATTCGCAAGAAGCCGATGAATCGGGTTTTCCAATTTATTTCAACGACATCATCACGATTGGCGACACTAAAATGAAGGTAGAGCCCTACTGAAGAAAGTTTGTTGAATTGATTTGACTTTGCCTCGTCAGTCGGTAGAATGACTTGATAAATCAACCGCACCGCTCGCATCTTTCACTTTTCCCATTTCGTTTAAAATTTGTTCGTATTCTTCGCTAAAAATACGCAACCCGACCTCTTTTTTAAGATACTCATACAGGATTTTTGCTTTCTCCAACCATTGCAAACTATCGCGGGACGGTCGTTTGGCTAATTCCCAATAGTAAAGTGCGTATTGATGCAGATTAGGCAGGTAAGCCCCATTATTGAGCATTTCCTGCACATTGTCTATGCTGACACTGGAATGCGCCATAGCTATCTCAAAGTCCATCAAATCTCTCCGGTGCAAAAAGCCGACCCCGCGCATATTGGCATTCTGAATGATTTGTTCCGGAGCAGTCTCCCAAATTTTTACAGTCCTGTCACTAGAAGTACTCAATACTTTTTGTCCGTCAGGCGAAAATATTGCGCACGTTACTTCACGGGTATGACCTTGAAGAGACGCAATCAATTGACCATCATCCACATTGAATATTTTAACCAATTTGTCAGTAGAAGCTGTTACAATTCGACAGCCATCCGGTGAAAAATCTGCCCATAACACTTCTACACCAGGGTCGTGTGCTTGTATTGTTTTGTACAATATGCCGTCCAGTTTCCAAATACGGATAGCTCCATCTTTGCATGCACACAATATCAATTTTTCATCAGGAGAGAAAACAGCCCGGAAAATCGAAGGAGTTTTTATATTTTCACTTTTTCCAATATGTGTCTGTTGCAGATTATTCTGCCAATCACGCCAAACGATGATCTGCCCGTCATTGGATGCTGAAAGTATTGTTTTACTATCATTGGAGAATGATGCTGAATACACTTTTCCGGTATGCCCTTCGAGCATCTTCAACATAACTCCATCATTGTTCCACACTCTGACTGTATGGTCGGCTGAAGATGTCAGGATATATTCGCCATCCTGTGAGAAGGTGGCCTCATAGACGCTGCCTATGTGTCCATGTAGCGTTGCTATCAAGTCACCATGAAAGTTCCAGATTTTTACAGTTCCATCCAACCCGGATGTCACGATTCGAAATCCGTCAGGAGAGAAAGTAGCCCTGAAAACACCGGACTCGCGATTGCTTGGTGGGGTCACTGTTATACGTCGTAGTTCGTTTCCATCTGTATCCCAAATAGCTACTGAGCCGTCGCGAGAAGTGGTCAGGATTTTTTTTCCGTCAGGAGAATAAACCGCACTAAAAATCGTCCGTTGGTGCCTTACAAAAATATTCGGTACAGCCTGTTTGCCAGGCCAGATAAAAATCGACTGGTCTTGGCCGATTGAGATGATTTTATCACTCCCTTTAATAAATGATGCTGATTGAATAGCCTGCTGATGTGCATGATGATCAATTAATAATTTGCCTTCGGGTAAGGTCCATACTTTCACACTCCCATCCAGTGAAGCGGTCATAACCCTTTGGGAGTCATCCGAGCATGACAAATCAATTATTTCCTGATCATGTTCTTTCCCAAACGCTCCAATCCGTTCGCCTCTCAAATTCCATATCACCACCAACGGCGGTTGATATTTACATAGCCCCAATATATATCGGTTATCAGGTGAAAAGATCAATTTTGATAAAGAGAAGGCAAATTCTTTCCCTCCACTAATGACTCCCACACAATCAGTGCTGGCAAGTAATTGACCTTCGATGCTCCACAGCGAAATGCGATTAACAGTAGAGGTGCTATACGCTATTGCAACCAGGTAGCCACTTGGTGCCAAAACCGCATAAATGATGTTATTGCCTTCTCCCACATCTATGTCAATTGCCGTTTGGCTTATAATATCCCAAATTGTAGCCGAACGAGCGTTGGTAGCTATGAGGACTTTTCGTCCTTCTACCGAAAATCCTGCACTCACAATCCAAGAATTATACTCCACACGTTTTTCCAGCAATAAGGTTCCTTGCAGGTTCCATATCTTAAATGCATTTCTTGATATAATGAGGATATTTCCGTTGATTGCAATATCAGCCTGTAATATGGGATCACCACAGGTTAATATTTGGCTACAAGTTCCATCAGTCCGCCAAATGCGCGCTGTCCCATCCATTGAACCAGTAACGATGTGCTCACCATCGGATGCAAAATGAGCACACATAATTGCTTTGGTGTGTCCCTCCAATTTGGAAAGCAACTTGCCTTCTGGATTCCAGATTGCCGCTGTGTAATCTGCATAAACCGTCAGTATCAAATTACCATCGGCTGAATAGTAAAAACTCTTGAACTCGCCCAAAAATCCTGTAAGGTCAGACAAAAAGGGGGTATGATTATATACCTGAATAAGCAGATTGTTTGCTTCTATACTATCGCGCTGGATGCGCAATGCCTGCTCAGCCAAGCGAAATGCCCGACTATAATTCTTCATTTCATACGAAAGTCGAGCAGCATTGACCAATCCTTTGGAGAGTCCTTTCACAACCATCCGAGTCATTTCCTTCATTCTTTGGTTCGCTTCATTCAGCTGAACATTTTGCTGTTCGAGCTTTTTGTTTTTTTCTTCCAACTCTTGTTCCCGTTCCTGCAGCCTTTGGTGATTTTTCTTAATTATCAGCTCTTCTGCTTCACTGAGGCATCGCATTCCGTTACGGCCTTTTTCAATTGTTTCCAAATCATTGCGCGTCAACTCAACAAATTGGCCTGATTCTATTTCCTTTTGTCGGTTGGTCAGGATTTTATGCGCTTTAGGCCCCGGCGCCTCCGAATTCTGATGTTTTTTTCTGATAAAAAGGGATAGAGAATCATGCGCAAGCCGTAGAATTTTATCGGATTGTCCATCTTTGGAAATCCGAATTATAAGGAATAGACTGACCAAGTGATTGATAATTTCATCCACAATAGGCAAGTGGCAGTATATTCGATGGAATTCTTGTTCACCAAGTGCCCCAGATCCATGATCGGTAGTCAGTCGGTACAACATATCTAAATCAAGTCCCGATTCCTGTGCCTCAGGAAAATACCTGCCTAGCTCGCTCATCTGCGTATCCAACATTTCTTCTAAGCTGGCAGTCTTGAATTGGTAATACAAATTTTGACTAAATATCCTTTTATCGTTGCTATTGATGGGGCAGCTGTCATACATTTTACGCAACAATATTTGAAGCAATGGCGCGACGTTTGACTCTCGGTCATTGATAATATCACCAGCGATTTCTTCAGCTAAGTCTGCTTCGAATTCCACTTTATATTTACGGGTAAGACCGGAAGAGGTGATGCCGCGGATAGCTTCAATGATGCCAGATCTATTAAGATTGGACAATAGCACTTCGCCATATTCTAATTTCGTTTGACTGACGAGTTTTTTTACTTCAAGCAAAAATTCTTTACGAAAACTAAGGATGAACTTGATATCGGTACTGCTTTTTGATACGAGTAAGGTTTCTAAAGCATTGCGTCTGGATTCATTGTAAGATGAGTCATTGATAAATATCTCTTCCAGTTGATCAATAATTATCAAATATCTTCCTGATTGTGCATTGTTCTGTATTTCAACTTCCACTTGTTGTAGTGCTTCACCTTCTGCTACCCGGGCATATATGCACTGCCAGTTTTTTTTCTCCATTCGGGGCATCAAACCTGCCGACAATAAAGATGACTTGCCACATCCAGATTGTCCGCTCAATAATATCACATCTAATTGAATCAAAGAATCGTATAACTCCCGGATATCGTTATTGCGTCCGAAAAAGATTCTCGCATGCTCTTTTCGGAAATATTGTAAGCCAAGGTAAGGCTCTACAGGTAAACTAATGTTCAGGGGCAAGTCCAAATCAGCCAGCGTATCTTCTTGTTTGTTCTGTTCCCTGGCAATAGCAGTCAATATCTTGAGGCAAAGATTATCTGGCGTCGTAAAAGTCTCTACAACGTGTTTTTTTTGAATTTTTTGCTTGAATTGTTGAAGTAAATCCAACTTTTCTGTCTGTACTCGATCTTCCGGCCACTCACATTTATCATCCAGCCAGTAACATAATATTGGCTTACCCTCCTGTTTGGCTTTGTCATATTCCATTTCAGTAATGGACAACCCGCCACTATCTTCAGGTATAAAGCCATATCGACGGGCATAAAAACCAATAAACAAGTCACACTCTTGAACTTTGTCAAGACAAGCTTCCGACGGCTCGTCAGACATTGCTCCAAAGTCTTCCATTGCCACGGCAACTAGACCCAATTTTTGAGCAACTAACTTGTAAACTTCATCTCTATATTCTTTCAAGTCCTTGCTGGTAGAACTGATAAATACTTTTGAGAATCTTGCCATTCGCTTTCGACTATTTTATAACTGGTTCGCGAAGTTAATGTGTTTTGTAATCAATTATAATAGCATTGTAAAAATAAGGTGAATAATTGATGTTTCACGGACAAATCAATCAGTCATTTGCAGACATATTTTGGGAAAACCATGTGCACAAATATATGTGGAATGCATCAAAACGAATAAATCACCGTATTACCGCAACAACGCCACTTCGCCTTTTTTCATCAGTTGTTGTTGTTGCCCATCCCGCACTACCTCGTATTCCACCTGCCAGGCATACACATCGGAAGCGGCTT
>DAOMZK010000097.1:0-7675 GCA_035438035.1 Cyclobacteriaceae bacterium
CGGCAGTCTCAATTGTATCAACGATGAGTCCTGGCTGACTTATGCTTTAAAATTGGAAGACACCGGCATCGACGGACTTGAACTTAATTTTTACAACAGCAACCTGGATTACGAAACCACTGCTGAAGTCATTGAGGCCAGGCAAATCAAAACCATTGAATTGGTCCGCGCTGGCGTTCGCCTGCCCTTGTTTGTAAAGTTGAGTCCATATTACAGCAATACCCTGCGCCTCATTTCGCAGATGGACCAAGTACAAGTGGATGGATTTGTCCTTTTTAACCGGCTCTTTCAGCCCGATATCGATATTGAAGCCGAGGAACATCACTACCCCTATATTTTCAGCAGTGAAAATGACAACCGGCTCGCATTGCGTTATGCCGGTCTTCTGCATAAAAAAATTAAGGCTACCATCGTGTGCAATACCGGCATCCTGAATGGCAAAGACGTGATAAAAATGATGCTTGCCGGCGCCAATGCAGTTCAGGTGGTGAGCGCGGTATATAAAAAGGGTATCCATACCATCACCCACATGATTGAAGAAATGGAAGTTTGGATGAAGAACAAGGGATATGAATCGCTTGATGACTTTCAGGGTAAACTATCGAAGGAAAATCTTTCCGACCCTTTCGCCTACAAGCGCGCCCAGTATGTGGACATTCTTATGAAATCAGAAATATTTATGCAGTACCACCCCAAACGCGGGGAAATCAATTACGGACAAGATGACTATTAACAAAACAAATTAACCTCTTATCATTATGGCTACTATTGGAATTTTCTTTGGTTCAACAGAAGGCAACACCGAGCGTGTGGTCAATCAGATTCAGCAATTATGGGGAGACGAAGCAGAGATTCATAACGTTAACTCGGCTTCCGCTGAGGATATGGAACCTTATCCCAACATTATCCTCGCCTGCCCTACCTGGGAGATCGGTCAGTTACAGGAAGATTGGGATGCCTTTATCGATGAGATTGAAAAGGTGGACTATACCGGAAAGAAAGTCGCCTACCTGGGACTTGGCGATGCAGACGGATATCCGGATACATTTCAGGATGCCCTGGGAATTATCCACGATCGCATCAAGGACAAAGGAGCAACTTTTGTTGGAGCCTGGCCGACGGACGGTTACAATTTCACTGCGTCGAAAGGTGTTGTCAATGGAAAGTTCCTCGGACTCGCCATTGATGAGGACAACGCCAAAGACCTTACCGCAGCACGCGTGGAGAAATGGGTGGCGCAATTGAAAAACGAGTTTAAGTAGATCATCGCCATGGCGGAGATCCGCTTCAAAAAGCCTTCGTATCCGGTAAGCAAAGCTTTGCGTGGGTATCTACTCCTCACAGATCGTGAGATGGATGTGCCCATTACCTATAACGATCTGCTGCATTATAACAGTGCCATTAGCTTGTTTGACAAGAAAGGCAACGATACGATGTGGGAGACCGTCATCTACAATCAATCCGATCGAAAATTCATTCATGATTGCCTGCGGAAGGTCTACGCACAACTGAAAGTGGCAGGTGATGTGAGCGTGATTGATCATTTGTATATTGACAGGATTGATTACTGCCTGTATGCCAATACTCATCCCTTCCGTGCACGCATCGTTAATCGGTTAAACGACCTCTTTGATTATTTTTATATCAAAGTGGCAGACATGTCACGAATCTATGGTATGGAATTGGAGCATCTCCTCTCTCCCCATAAGATCAACTACCTGGTCAAGGGATCCACGATGATTGAAGAGCATATACAGGGAATACCCGGCGACACTTTTATCAGGGAGTATTTACCCCGCGATGACCATAACCCGCTTCGCATCGCCAAGGAATTCGTCAAATTCAACGAGCGCAGCCTGGTGCAACTGCTGGGCGATATGCGTAACGATAATTTTATCGCTGAAATCATTCCCGATTTTGATGAATTGTATTTCCGGCTTCGGGCGATTGACTTTGATCAGCATTGTTACGAAGGCCATGTTAAAATTTACATGCCCCAGTTCTTTAAAGAAAATAATCCCATTATCAACCTGGGTCTAAAATCCATGACATCAGTTTTGGAAACCCAATATCAACGGGAAGAGCGAACCCGGCTACTGACGCGGGTTAAAGCCTCCAAAGATCAGCTATACATGCTCCTTACTGCAATGAAAAAAGAAGTTCTCTCCACGAATGAAAACGTGCAGACCTTGTGTAACGAACTGGCAGAACTTTATGAGGACGATCGATTCAAACGATCTACAACCATGGGAGACATTGTCGCCACCAGTCTGGAGATGCTGGAAGTTCAGCCGGTAAGAAAAAGACATAGCATTAAGACATCGGTGACCAGTAATTTGATTTGATTATTTTCGATGTTGGCCCTGGCTCTTGGTCTTTTGGTTCTGTACTTGTATTTCATTTAACTTACTGTCGTGCCCGGAACTGCCATCATCACCAAATCCACTATCACTTGCCCATCTTGTGGTCATCAAAAAGAAGAAGAGATGCCGTTGGATGCCTGCCAATATTTTTACGAATGCAAGAGATGCAAAACCTTGCTGAAACCAAAACAAGGTGATTGCTGCGTGTTCTGTTCATACGGAACAGTGAAGTGTCCGCCGATACAATTAGGTAAATCCTGTTGTTAAGTCATTTCAGCGAATCAATCAGGGAAAGTGCTTGCTAACTCCAGACTCTCTTCTTAAAATTATTTAGAAATAAAAGTTACTTCAATCTTCGAGGAACTATTCAATTCATCTTATACTTCACTGTTTAGGTCATTATTGTGAGTATTGAAGATGGGTCGAGATAATATAGTTTCTAACTTATTTATATATGTGAGATAATAATTCCGATGGTGATATGATGCGAGGTTGCCTTCCTATACTCGGCATCATCATCATTTTAGGAGTGTTTGGAATTATCAGAGACAAATCCAATACCTATGAAAGAACAAGATCTGCTGAACAACCAACCACCCCTTCAAGGACTAAAGAATGGTTTGAAGGTGGGACTCTTCATAAGGCTAAAATCCGAGAATGGAAAACGGCTACTGAAGCTAATAAACTTGCAACGTGTGCTGATTTTGCTGCTCATTTAACAAAGAAAGTTGATTATGGATATTCTTATGCTCTGGTCAAATGCATTGACGAAGCAGTTAGGTCATACAGCAGCCGATGATATGGACGTATCTGAGATTGCAATATCTTGTCATTTACTAATGGAGAATCCACCCAAGTAACTTTTCTACTTTAACTGGCAGTATTCTAACCATTTTTACACCAGCCAGCTGGTTTCGCCGGTAAGCAACGTCTGCAGGTCACCCTCTCCCTTCGTCACGATTTCGTGCTGGATCTGGTTGACAATGCGCTGTTCATATGGTGCCCTGTCAATGGCTTGCAGTACGCCCATCGGTCTGGGAAGATCCTCATTGTAGGTCATGTTGGCAAGAATGAATGCCAGCGTACTGTCCTTCTCATTGTGGATGAGCAGGTCGCTCACGGAGTGTTCTCCCTGGTCGAGGTTTACTACACGTGGTGTATATCCATCCATGATGATTCCCTTGTTTTTGGTTTTGCCAAAGACCAGTGGCTTGCCGTGTTCAAGGAATATGGTTGAATTTTCACGCGTGTCGGCGTTCGTGTAAAGATCGAAAGCGCCGTCATTGAAGATTCGGCAGTTGGTGTAGATTTCAATGAAAGCCGCTCCCTTGTGCTCAGAAGCGCGTTTCAAAAGATGCTGTAATTGCGTGCGGTCTTTGTCATGGCCCCTGGCGACAAATGTTGCACCTGCGCCAAGCGCCAAGGCTACAGGATTAAACGGATCATCCAACGCACCCAGCGGAGATGATTTTGTAATCTGACCCCGGTGAGAAGTAGGTGAATACTGTCCCTTCGTGAGACTGTAAACCTCATTGTTGAACATCATGATGTTGAGGTCCACATTTCTGCGGCAGGTATGAATAAAGTGATTGCCCCCAATGCTCATGTTGTCTCCATCACCCATCACTACCCAAACACTCAGGTCGGGTCGCGCGATTTTCAGGCCCGAAGCAATGGCCAATGCCCGCCCGTGAATGGAATGGAACCCATAGGTATCCATATAGTACGGAAATCGTCCTGAACATCCGATGCCGGAGACATAGACGATTTTTTCTTTTGACACACCCAGGTCCGGCATCAACCGTTGTGCAGGTGACAAAACGGAAATTGCTCCGCAACCGGCACACCACCTCACATCGACATTGGGTTTAAAGTCTTTGGCCGTATATACCCCACCACCGGTATGGGGCCTCTCCAGCATTTCATCTACAACCGTCTTCATACAAGTATTTCTTTTTGGGTTAATAAACTCATTATTTTTTCCTCCAGCTCGCTTGACCTGAACGGTCTGCCGAGCATTTTATGAAATCCAATTATCGGCTTCAGGTATTTTGCCTGCAATAGAAATTGCAATTGACCCATGTTCAGTTCAGGAACCAATACACGCTGAAAACGTCCTAAAATTTCAGCCATATTTTTTGGGAGGGGATTCATGTAACGAAGGTGAACAAACGAAAAGGGTTGTCCCTGTGCTTTGATCTGTTCAAAAGCAGTCTTGGCGGCGCCGTAGGTACTGCCCCAACTGATCATTAACAGATCACCTTCCTGATCACCCTCCACCACCGCATCTGGAATGTCCTGTGCTATACGATCAATTTTTTCCTGGCGAAGTTTTACCATTTTTTCATGGTTGGCGGCATCACTGCTGACGTTGCCCGATCCGTCTTCCTTTTCCAAACCGCCGATGCGATGTTCCATGCCTTCAAAGCCTGGAATTGCCCACTGTCTGCGCAAAGTTTTTTCATCCCTTCTGTACGGAGCAAATTGTGAAGCATCCGTTGCGAAGTAGGGGGCTATTTCCGGCAGGCTGGCTACTGTGGGAATCTTCCACGGTTCTGATGCCTGCCCAATATAACCATCACTTAAAATCAACACCGGTGTCATGTATTTAAGTGCAATTCGAGTAGCCTCCATCGTAATGTCAAAACAATCCGACGGACTGGACGCCGCCAAAATGGGCATCGGAGCTTCGCCGTGTCGTCCAAACATGCCCATCAGCAGGTCACCTTGCTCGGCTTTCGTTGGTAATCCCGTAGAAGGACCGGCACGTTGCACATCCACAATAATGAGCGGAAGTTCCGTGATGACGGCCAGCCCCATGGCTTCGGTCTTTAATGATAAGCCCGGGCCACTCGTGGTAGTGGCAGCCAGACTTCCTCCAAATGCTGCTCCGATTGCGCTACAGATACCGGCAATTTCATCTTCAGCCTGCAAATGTTTCACGCCGTATTTCTTATATCCGGAGATGGCATGCAGAATATCCGTGGCGGGTGTGATCGGATATGAGCCGAGGAACAAGGGCAGTTTGGCTTTCCGTGCGGCGACTACCAGTCCCAATGCAACTGCTTCGTTTCCCGTTATGTTGCGATACCTTCCTGGCTGCAACTGCGAACGGTCAATTACATATTGGTGCTGAAACGCGGGATTCCTTTCTGCGTAGTTCCACCCTGCCCTCAAGGCATGCACGTTGGCCAGAATGACGTCATCCTTGGCTTTGAATTTCTTATTGATCCAGTTTACTGTGGGCTCCAGCGGACGATGAAACAGCCAATAGGCAATACCCAGGGTAAAAATGTTTTTGGTTTTACCGATAAGTTTTGAGGATATGTCTAAATCGGCAAGTTCTGACTTTACCTCTTTGGCAATGTCAATAGCATGCACCTCATACTCTTTCAGGCTGCCATCCTCGAGTGGATTGGATTCATATTTGGCAAGGGTCAGGTTGCGTGCATCAAAGCCATCTTTGCTGGCTATGATGATGCCTCCTTTTTTCAGATTCTTCATGTTAACCTTGAGGGAAGAGGCATTCATAGCCACGAGTACATCGATGAAGTCGCCCGAGGTATGAATATTTTTTGTACCAAAGTGAACCTGAAAAGCACTTACTCCATAGAGGGTGCCTTCTGGCGCACGAATCTCGGATGGATAGTCAGGAAAAGTGTTGACTTCGTTACCTGCAAAACCGGATGTTTCAGAAAATTGGGTGCCCACCAGTTGCATTCCATCTCCGGAGTCCCCTGCAAAGCGAATAGTTGCTTCTTCCAGGTGTTCAATTATTTTAGTCATAATCTTTTCGAGATTTAATTTATGTGTAAGGTGATTTTTAAGGGCCTTAAGACAGAAGAAAAGATAATGTTGCCCAGATACCTGAAATATGATATTTGTCAGGCCCTGAAATGATCTAATGTCGAATCAATACCGATTGATACGTCCTGATGGAACTGCGCATATACCTATATCACGGATTGGATATAGTCGAAAATTGAACTTAAAAATCCGATGGCTATTATACCTGCCAGACAAATTCCCAGGGCAATTTTTTCGTAGACGGTTGAAGTCAATGAAGGAATAGGCGTTTCATTTTTATTGATAAACATCGCTTTCACCACCATAAGATAATAGTAAAGGGAAATCGTTGCATTTAATACTGCAATCAGCACAAGCCAGTATAACTCGGATGATGCGGCAGCCGTAAAAAGAAAGAACTTTCCAAAAAAACCTGCAACCGGAGGAATACCCGCCAGGGAAAAGAGCGATACCAGCATGATCAAGGCCAACTTAGGATTGGTCGTATAGAATCCATTCAAGTCTTCTATATTCTCCATGCCCGTTGCATTGAAAACAATTGACATCACCCCAAAAACAGCCAGATTGGGGAGCCCATAGATCAGCATGAAGTAAACAATAGTGCTCATGCCAAGAACTTCGGCATTCATGAATCCCAGCATCATAAATCCGGCTTGGGTAATGGATGAAAAAGCGAGAAACCGTTTCATGTTTTTTTGGCGAAGGGCAAAAAGATTTCCCACAACCATGGTGCTCACGGAAAGGAAGTACAAAGCCAGGGACCATATTTTTGGCTGTTGACACAATACACGGTACAATACGAGCATCAGGGTAAACAGGGCTGCACCCTTGGAGACTACTGAAAAATAGGTGGTAACCGGTAAAGGTGCACCTTCATACACATCCGCTGTCCACAAATGAAATGGAACGAGGGAAAGTTTAAATCCCAATCCTGAAAGGAAAAATATCAAAGCCAGGATCGACAGACCACTGCTCCCCTCCTGCATGCGTGCTAGCTCAGAAAAATGCAAGGTGCCATAGATTCCGTACATCATGGAGAGTCCGAACAAGAGTACGGCGGAGGATACCGCTGAAGACATCAGGAGCTTGGCACCTGCTTCTGCAGAACGCTTCATCTCTTTGTCAAATGCCGCCAGCAGGGTAAGTGGTAATGTGGCTAATTCAAGCCCCAGGTAAAGCATCAGAAAATCTCCGGCCGAAATCATAAAAAACATTCCCACCAGGGTTGAAAATAACGACAAGTAAAAAGCTCCTGCCTTATGCTGTTGCTCCGGATTGCTGAGCCAGGTTGAGGATTGCAGCAAAACGATCAAAGTCGAAACGCTCAGTATATTTTTCATTAGCAACCGAAGTGGATCACTGATATACATGTTTCCGAAAATATTGGCCTTTTCCGATGGCAAGAAGCCCGCCACAGTCATCAGGAAGAATAAAAAAATGGTGGCATGAATGAGATTTTTCTTATTTGATGTTTCGGATAAGTCGGCGATGAGCTGCACTACGAT
>DAOMZK010000098.1:0-7667 GCA_035438035.1 Cyclobacteriaceae bacterium
CTGTCTGCCGTCAGCAGAAATGGTACAGGTGCCTTCGTTCATTGGCGAGTTGATGTTTGCTGAAATAGAAACAGGGTGCTGCCATTTGCCATTTGTATCTTTTTTAGCCACTACCAGATCTTCATCATCATCCTGCCCTCCACCCATCCGCCGGGTAAAAATGAGTTCCTGCTCATCGGCGGTAAGCACGGGAAAATACTGCATGGCAAAAGCGTTGACTGTATCACTCAGTTGGTGCGGCTTAAACTGCGACGATATCTTAATGTTGCGCAAAGCATACTGCGCATTGCGTTTCCACATCGAAGCCTGGTCCACCCTCTGCTTATTTAGAATTTCTGCATCCAGATAACGATCAAGAAACTGGAGTGATTTTTCATACTCACCAAGCAAAAGATAGTTCTCACCCAATTCGTAGAAATAGGCCTTCTGTTTTTTTTGATCAGTCGTGAGCGAAAGACCCTTTAAATAGATTTCCGTAGACTGTGGATAGTTGCGTTGTGACTTGTATATAAGCGCCTGTCGGAAATAAGCTTCTGAAAAATTCCTGTCCTTTTCTATTGCCTGATCCAGCAGGGACAATGCCTCGCGGTACTGGCCGCGAACACGGTAGTTGTCGGCTTCAGTGTAGAGCTCTATTGCTTTTTTGTTCTTCGTGCTCAGTACAGGTTGTGCCTGGAGGGTTGTAACAATAGAAACACCAATAAGAAATACGAAAATTCTTAAACTCATTGCGGCTAAGTTAATACCGTTTGATATAACGATGACAACGCGCAAAAGGTATTTATATGACCGTGCTGCTTGCTAACCTCTCCGATTGGATAGTCCCTGCAGGATATTATTTACCGGAACTTCGCGTCCGGCATCCATCAGCATAGAATTGACAAGTTTAAAGCATTCGTAGCGATGAAGGTCAATCGGCTTGATTTCCCTTTCGACTACCCCTTGCCGCTCAATAAGACATTGGCGCATGGTGCCCGGCAAAAGACAGGATGCTGGCGTGAACCAACGTCCATCTTTTTTTAAAAGAATGTTAGCGTATGATGTATCCGTAACCAAACCATCCCGGACGATCAGCACGTCGTCGCATTCACCACGCTGCACAAAAAGACGGTCGAGATTTTTTCTGTCCTTAAACTTATGGCTATACTTTATTGTATCATCATACACGAGCTTGAGTGTTTGAACATCCCTACTCTGATAAGGAATACATTCCACACCCTTCCATTTCATATCATAGGTTACCCGGCATTTGAATAGACCTGTTTTGGGGAATTCCTGCTTCGACAGTATTTGGGTTAATGACCAGGATGAAGATTGCCCAAAGAGTTCCATCCATGCCCGCTTCATCCTGGCCTCATGATAGGGCAGGTTGTTGAAAATACCGTCCGAGAGTCTTATCGTTTCAATCAACAGGGACATATACTTTGTCAATCACTTCCTGGTATTCATTGGCCGCTATGCTTTGGGTGGTAATGCCACCACCACTTCTGTAATATAAAGTGTCACCCGCTTTCTCAATAAAACGGATCATTACGCAACTATCCATTTTTTCACCATCGAAATATCCAGCCACACCCGTGTAATATCCGCGCTTCTCTTTTTCTGCTGACCGAATGATTTCCAGGGTCTTTGCTTTAGGAGCCCCACTGACAGAACCTGCCGGTAAAAGTGAAAAGAGGATGTCTCCAATACGGGATCTGTAATCTGAGCTCAACTTACCGGCTACTTCCGAACTTATTTGTAAAAGAACCTTGTCACTGGTATGAATTTCTTCCACATAGCGAAATCTTCTTACGGTCACGTCGACAGCCACCTGACTAAGGTCATTCCGGATGAGGTCTACAATCGTCACGTGTTCGGAAAATTCCTTTTGGTCATTCAATATTATTTTTCTCGCTTCCGGAATCAATGCATCAATGGTGCCTTTCATCGGGTTTGAAACTATCCAGCCATTTTCAATACGGACAAAGGTTTCCGGTGAGAAAACAAGGAAGGCATTTTCCCACAAAATTTTATACCTGGCTCGCGCGGCGTGGAAAACATCCCGCAAGGGGATATTGGTCTTGATTTCCGTCTTCGTTGTGAGGTTAGTTAAAAAGGAATCTCCCCTTAACAAATGAATCATGACCTGATCAAATTTTTCGATGTATACCCTTTGAGGAATGGGCTTCTTCATCAGGACAGGAGTATCCAGAATCATTTTCTTTCCCGCATTGGTAACCCCCTGAAAATCAAAAAGAATCTGCTCAGGATCAATGTCATGGAGTTTTTCTGCGAATAGATTCTCCATTTCAAAATCAATGATAAAAAGAAAGGGTGTACCCTCGCTCCCCCACCTGTTCAACTTCCTTATAAAATCAAACTTATTCACCGTCTACGGAATATCCATGTACTTATGTACTTGCAAAGAAATTCGCCATTGGGGATGAGCCTTTACGTAGTCCACAATCAGGAGCAGCATCTCCTTTTCTTTCGACCATTCAGGCTGAATATAAAGTTTACAGTCTTTTGAAACTTTTACAGCCTCTTTTTCCGCCCAGCTAAAATCACTCTTATTGTAGATAATAATTTTAAGTTCATGAGCCTTTGGATACACAGATTCATGTGGTGCCTTAAATTTTTTTGGAGAAAGACAAATCCAATCCCATGTGCCCGTCAATGGATAAGCGCCGGAAGTTTCGATGTGCCTCCGCAATCCTGATTTTTTCAGACTATCGGTCAGTGCAACAAGATTGTACATCGCCGGCTCACCCCCGGTAATCACCGCAATAGGGGCTCCGGATTTTTTGGCTGCATCCGTCATTTGTTTGACACTTACTTTCGGATGCGCGTCAGCCGGCCATGATGCTTTCACATCACACCACACACAACCGACATCACAGCCACCCAGGCGGATAAAATAAGCTGCACAACCCTGGTACGAACCCTCGCCCTGGATGGTATAGAAATGTTCCATCAGAGGGAGTGAGTCGGTCGTGGGCTGTTGATCGGTTGTCGTGGGTTGGCTCAAGATTGATGAATTAATATCCCACAGCGCCTCCATCAGAACTACGGGAGTCAGCAGCACCCATCAATTCATTGGTGGTGGCATTCACCATAATACCCATAGCATCACCGATACTATTTTGAATTTCATTTATTTTAAATCCCCGCTGTATCAAAATGGCCCTGGTATCCTTTGATAGCCAATGGGGCTCCACTGTAATAATGTCAGGAAGCCACTGATGATGCAGGCGAGGCGCTTCAACAGCCTGGGCAATGCTCATTTTGTGATCGACCACATTCAGAATAATCTGCAATACTGTATTGATTATCGTTCTTCCTCCCTGGGCACCCACCACCATCACCGGCTTTCCGTCTTTCACCAAAATTGTAGGGGTCATGCTCGACAACATGCGCTTACCCGGGACGATGAGATTGGGTCGCGTACCGATTTGTCCTTGTGTATTGGTTACTCCAGGCATGGGATTGAAATCACCCATTTCATTGTTAAGAAAAAATCCAAGGCCATCGGCTACGACCTGAGAACCAAATCCAGACTCCAAGGTATACGTCAGCGAGACCGCATTGCCTTCCTTATCCATCACGGAAAAGTGAGTCGTATGCGATCCTCCGTCATAGATTTGTCCAAACCGGGATGAATCACTGGGAGAAGATTTATACGGCTTGATGCCACTTCTCAGGCTTGCTGCATATTCCTTCGATGTCAATTTTCCCAATGGCAAGTCGTTGTTAAAGTCAGGATCACCCATAAATTCAGCGCGATCCGCAAATGCCCGTTTCATCACCTCCGTCACAACGGAAATATAATCCGCCGATTTATATCCCAATTCATTGAGGTCATAGCCTTCTAAAATATTGAGCATTTCAATTAAAGCCACACCACCGGAACTTGGCGGCGGCATGGAGTACACGGTATAGTCACGGTAATTTCCCTTTACCGGCTTGCGCTCAACGGCATCATATTGTTCAAGATCTTTTTGAGTGATGAGTCCACCCTGTTGCTTCATGAATTCTGCGAGCTTCGCTGCTGTCTCACCTTTATAAAAACCATCACGACCCTGCTCACTGATTCTTTTCAAAGTTTTTGCCAGATCAGGTTGCTTCCATGTCTCCCCATAAGCATAATTGTCCTTCCCATTTTTATACATGACTTTGGCCGTGGAAGGAAATTTCATCCATTGATCCTTGCGGCGATTGGCACTTTCATACAATGAATGGCTGAACGGCACACCATTGGTGGCCAGTCCAACAGCGGGATCAACAAGGCTTTTCCACGGAAGTTTTCCCAATTTTTTATGGGCCATGGCAAGACCCGCTACCGTTCCGGGCGTGCCTACTGCCAACACGCCGATCCGGTTAAGATCCTTGACTACTTTACCGTTCTTGTCCAGAAACATTTTGTCTGTTGCTGCCAGCGGTGCTTTCTCACGAAAATCAAAAGTGGTGGCTTCTCCGTTGCGCGGAACGTACACCATGAATCCGCCGCCGCCGAGGTTTCCTGCTGTTGGCCAGGTTACTGCCAACGCAAAAGCAGTAGCTACCGCTGCATCCACCGCATTTCCTCCAGCTTTCAGCACATCTCGACCAACCGCTGAGGCTATTATTGATGATGAAACTACAATTCCATTATTGGCATAAACAGGCAGCCTGCCCCCGGTTGGAGTGAACGAGCTGATCGTAAACAGACAAACAAGCAACGAACTAATCAGAAGTTTCTTCATTGGTAAGAAATTGAAATACGAAGTTAGTTTAAAGTTCAATGTTTAAAATTCAAAGTGTTCCTATTCGAAGCAGAACTTTGAACCCTCAACCTTGAACCTGAATTACTAAGGATGTCTCAGTTCAGTTGCACGCAGTGTATTAAGCAGCAATGAAGCGATGGTCATCGGTCCAACACCGCCAGGAACAGGTGTAATGAATGATGTCTTCGGTGCCACATTTGCAAAATCCACATCACCTTTGATTGCAAATCCATTGGGCTTGGAAGGATCATCTACCTTGGTTGTGCCGATATCAATTACCACTGCGCCTTCTTTCACCATGTCTGCGGTGATCAGTCCGGGCTTACCAACAGCCACAAATAAAATATCTGCATTTAGTGTAAAATGACGGAGGTTCTCCGTGTATTTATGACAAATGGTTACGGTGGCATGCCCCTGTTCCACCAGCATCATGCTCAGCGGAGCACCGGCAATACGGCTTGCGCCTACCACCACACAGTTCTTTCCTTCCGTCTTAATTTCATAACGACGCAGTAATTCCAATACGCCAAATGGCGTGGCCGGCATCAACAAGGGAACTTTGGAGATAATGCTGCCAAAATTCCGGTTGGTGAATCCATCCACATCTTTGTCAGGCCGGATTTTATCGGTGATGCGTTCAACCGAAATATGCGGAGGCAAGGGCAACTGTACGATGAATCCATCCACATCCTCATCATTATTTACAGCGGTGATATGCTTTTGCAGTTTCTCTTCAGCGATCGTATCCGCAAAACGCATCATCGTATAATGAAATCCCGCTTCTTTGCAGGCTTTCACTTTATGATCAACATACGTCTGACTGGCCCCATCATCACCTACCAGAATGAAAGCGAGGTGCGGAATTTTCTTTCCTGCAGCTTTGCGTTCGACCACCTTCTGCGCAATCTCGAGTTTGATCTCGTTGGCGATTTTACGGCCGTCTATCCGGGTATAGGTTGTGGTTTCAGTCATTGATAAAATCAGTTTTATTGATTCAACTTCAAAACTGCCATGAATGCTTCCTGTGGAATTTCGACTGAGCCCACCTGGCGCATGCGCTTTTTTCCTTTCTTTTGTTTCTCCAGCAGTTTGCGCTTACGCGAAATGTCACCGCCATAACATTTGGCCAGAACGTTTTTCCGCATGGCGCTCACCGTTTCACGGGAAATGATTTTCTGTCCGATAGTAGCCTGGATAGCGACTTCAAACATATGGCGTGGAATCAGTTCTTTGAGCTTTTCACAAAGCTTCTTTCCCCAGTCATATGCTTTGTCACGGTGCACGATCGCCGACAAGGCATCCACTTTCTCTCCATTCAACTGCACATCCAGTTTTACCATGTCAGATTCGCGGTAACCAATCAAATGATAATCCAGCGAAGCGTAGCCCTTTGAAATGGTTTTGAGTTTATCAAAGAAATCAAAAACGATTTCGGCTAGCGGCATCTCAAAACTAAGTTCAACCCGATCTGAGGTCAGATAGGTTTGATTTTTTATTACACCCCGTTTGTCCATGCACAATCCAATGATCGGTCCGATAAAATCCGACTTGGAAATAATCTGAGCTGTGATGTACGGCTCTTCGATAATATCCATGTGGGTCGGATCAGGCATTTCGGAGGGTGCGTTGATCTCGATTACTTTCCCATTCGTGAGGAGTGCTTTGAATTTTACCGATGGCACAGTGGTGATTACCGTCATGTTAAATTCACGCTCCAATCTTTCCTGGATAATTTCCATGTGCAGCATGCCAAGGAAACCGCATCGGAATCCGAAGCCAAGAGCGGCAGAAGTTTCAGGTTCCCATACCAGCGAAGCATCATTCAACTGGAGCTTCTCCATCGATGAACGCAGTTCCTCAAATTCCGTAGTATCAACAGGGTAAATTCCTGCAAAAACCATCGGCTTCACGTCTTCAAATCCCTTGATGGCTTCTCCTGGATTACTTACCAATGTGATCGTATCTCCTACCTTCACTTCTTTTGCCACCTTAATTCCGGAAATCAGGTAACCCACATTTCCTGTGCTGATTTCATTACGCGGATGCTTATCCAGTTTGAGAACGCCAATTTCGTCAGCGCCATACTGCTTATCGGCGTTGACAAATTTGATTTGATCATTCTTCCTGATGGTGCCATTGAATACGCGGAAGTACACTTCTATTCCCCTGAAGGAATTAAACACAGAATCAAAAATCATTGCCTGAAGCGGTGCGTTGGGATCTCCTTTGGGCGCCGGCACGCGCGCGACCACTGCTTTCAAAATGTCCTCGATACCAATACCCTCTTTTGCGCTGGCTTTAATCACAGAATCGCGATCACAACCAATCAAATCAACAATCTGATCGGTCACATCCTCCGGCATGGCGGCCGGTAAATCAATTTTATTTAATACCGGAATGATTTCCAGGTTGTGGTCCAGAGCGAGGTATAGATTGGAAATGGTTTGAGCCTGGATTCCCTGGGCTGCATCCACTATTAATAAAGCCCCTTCACATGCTGCAATAGCCCGCGATACTTCGTAGGAGAAATCCACATGCCCGGGGGTGTCGATGAGATTCAGAATATATTCCTTGCCTTCCAGTTTATAGTTCATCTGGATGGCGTGGGCCTTAATAGTAATCCCCTTTTCCCGCTCCAGGTCCATATTATCGAGCACCTGGGCCTGCATTTGGCGATCCGTCAGCGTACCGGTGGCCTCTAAAAGACGGTCAGCCAATGTGCTTTTTCCATGGTCTATATGGGCAATGATGCAAAAGTTCCTGATGTTTTCCATTCCCTTCATTCTTCCAAAAATTTGAAAGGGCAAAGGTAGGAATTTTGAAGGCTTGAAAAGCGCCTCCTCTGAACATTTACCTGATTCTGTACGACCTTATTGCGGCCGCTTGTGCTTCCAGCGTTTGTGGGTCCATAGCCAGTATTGC
>DAOMZK010000099.1:0-7650 GCA_035438035.1 Cyclobacteriaceae bacterium
AAATCGTTTAATTGTCATGCTAATGTACATATATATCTATAGAATTACCTAATTATCAAGCATTTAAATGCATTACATTAAAGTAAAGTATTGATAATGAATACCCTACAGGAGGTATTAAGGGAGCATTCGAAGACCATGCACGACCGGGTAGTCAGGTATGTAGGTAATAATCCCATTCGCTTCAAAGAGCTCGTGGATACCTTCCTCAAAGGCCCTTATCGTGTAACACAAAGGGCAGCCTGGCCATTGAGTTATTGTGTGGAGTCTCATCCTGCTTTGATTAAGCCTCATTTGAAAAGCATCATTAATAACCTGAAGACTCCCGGCATCCCGGTTTCTGTTAAACGAAATACAATAAGGCTTTTGCAATTCATTCCCATCCCACGATCACTGCATGGGACGGTGGCTGAAATAGGATTCAACTTCCTTTCCGACCCAAAGGAGACCATTGCTGTTAGGGTGTTTTCAATGACTGTTTTGGCTCACATTGCAAAAGAACAACCCGATATCAGGAAGGAGCTGCAGATCGTCATTGAAGATCAACTTCCCTTTGGAAGTGCCGGCTTCGTGAGCCGGGCCAATAAGGTCCTGAAACAACTAAAACATTAGATTTGCGCATCAAAATTTAATGGCAGACGAAATACAGGAACACATTTGCAAGAGCTGCGGGAATCATTTCACGGGATTGTATTGCAATCTCTGTGGTGAGAAAGTGATCGTCCCACAGGACCGGTCTTTCCGTACTTTCCTGGGCAGCATCCTGTTGGCCCTGACTCTGGCCGACAGCAAATTTTTGCGTACGCTGTGGCCTATGGTGAAGACCCCGGGCTTCATCTCTAAAGAATTTGCTGAAGGGCGACGGGTAAAATATCTCAAACCCCTTTCTGTCTTCTTTCTGCTTAACCTTGTCTACTTCCTCGTTCCCACCATCCAGCTTTTCAGCGCATCCCTTCGTACACAACTCAACTCCTATCATGGCAAAATGGCCATGCATGCAGTGGCCAGTAAGATGACTGAGCTTGGTTTCAGGGATGTACAGTCTTTTGCCGTTCTGTATGATCAGAAGTCAACGGGATTTGCCAAAATGCTGGTCATTATGTTTGCTGTGATTGCATCGCTTCCACTCAATATCATCTACCGCTCACGCAATCGCTTCTTTACCGATCATGTCGGACTTTCAGTGGAAATGGTATGCTTTAATTTGACCATCAATGCCTTCTTGTTAACATTGATTACCCGCATCTTCGGCCTGGGACTTTACCTCGACGAGCTTGTGCTGACTTGTATATTTATTTCCACCAATCTTTACTTCCTCATCCGGTCTGGCATTGTCTTCTATGGCGAAAAAGGAATCCGGCTTGTGCTGAAATCCCTTTTCATGATTGTGATTCTCAAATTGTCTTTGGAAATGTATAGAGCTATACTTTTCTATGTAACCATCTGGTCTCTGTAAAATTCATTTAACCGCAAAGGACCAAAGTCCGCAGCGGTCTCTTTGCATGCCGTACCGTTCTCTGCTTCTTCCGCGGTTAAAAAATCTCCACATTCGAAATCACCGGACAAGCCTTCGCATCAATAATGGAAATCCTGACCTTACCCGTCTTTACTTTATCAATCTTAACTATCCTTTTGTAACCTATGGTTGTTCCTTCTCCAACTTTCTTCCATGCATTCCCTTCCCACACATCGATCGAAAAGGATTTAACCCGTTGACCCAACGCAATGTATTCCTGGATCACTACATACTTTATTTCCTCTTCCCGGTTCAATTCAATCTCAAGCGTTCCCAGTTTCTCATCATCGTCTACGGACCAGTACGTTGTTTTGTCTCCATCTACGACCTTCTCAGGTCCGTACAACGCAGATGAACCACGATAGGCTGAGGCTTTAACTTTCGCCTTCGCTGCCAGATTTTCTCTGAAAACACTATCTCTTAACTGTTTCCATCCCCTCAGACTGGCCACATCCTTTTCATTCAACAATCCCCTCCGGTCGGGCGGAACATTCAGCAACAAGGTAGAACCCCTTCCCACTGATGTGAGATAGATTTCAAATAACTGCTCCGGGGTTTTCACCAGCGTGTCCTCCTTCGCGTGATAAAACCATCCCGGGCGAATTGAAACGTCTACTTCGCCTGGAATCCATTGCGTTCCCGTTTCGGAACCGTTGTTGAGCAAATCATTTATTCCGCCTTTGCCTGCAAATAATGTATCCGGTGTAATGGTATTCCAGTTGGTCTCGCCTGCTATTCCCCTTTCATTGCCAATCCATCGCACGCCTGGACCCGCATCGCTGAAGAAAATAATGTCAGGTTGAAATTGCCTGACCAAACTTAAAGTGGAAGGCCAATCATAGTAGGTTGCTCCGTTGATTGTCCGTTTTTCATTCTTGCCTCCATAATATCCCGTCCCGCCGTTGGCACCATCAAACCACATTTCGAAAACGGGAGGGTAGGCAACAAATAATTCCTTCAATTGTTCGCGATAGTAATCAAGGTAGGCAGGACGACCATATTCCGCATGGTTGCGATCCCACGGGGAAAGATAGATGCCGAATCGCAATCCTTGCTTTTTACAAGACTGTGACAGTTCTTTCACTACATCGCCTTTGTATGGACTATTCTTTACAGAATGGTCTGTGTGCTTACTGGGCCACAGGCAGAAACCGTCATGATGCTTGCATGTGAGAATGATTCCTTTGAAACCCGCTTCTTTGAGAACGGTAACCCACTGCTCAACATCAAGTTGTGATGGATTAAACAAGCCAGGTGACTCATTACCGAAACCCCACTCCTTGTCAGTGAAAGTATTGATGGAGAAATGAATAAAGGCATTCATTTCCATTTCGTGCCAGGCCAGTTGGGCAGATGATGGAAGTGGACCCAAGGGTAGCGGAGGTTCTACTGGTTTGGAACTGCAAGCCGCCAATAAAATCAGGAAAACAAAAGGGATTTTTTCTTTCACTGTGCTCGTCTTTAATTTATTTGATCGTGCGGGAAAGATTCTCAATCAGTTCGTTCACCTGGTGATGGTCATCATGGGTGGACATCCTCTTGTAATTCGTAAATGCATTGATCGCCTCGTCAATCTCCTTGTTCATGGCCAATGTCAATCCGAGATTAAAATAGCTGTTCGGAAATTCAGGTTCTATGCCTATAGACATCTCATAATGAACCTTGGCCAGGGGTAAATTGCCCAGCTCAGCATAGAGATTGGCCAGGTTATAATGGGCTTCAAAATGCCTCGGATCCGCTTTCAGCGCCAGGGTAAAACAATCCACAGCTTTGCTGTAATTGCGCAATTTTGACTCGATAATCCCCAGGTTGCAGTATGCGTCGGAAACACTGTCCTCTTCCTTTATTGCCTTGAGGTAATGCTCCTTTGCACGTTCGTCTCCCTGTTCATCGAGCATCAGGGCTTCCTCGAAAGTGCTGAGCTGATTGAGCTTGACAAGCTTGCCTCCCTGAAACAAATTGAGCTGACTGGGCTTGGTGGATGGAGGGGTATCACGCTTCTTGCGTACAGGCTTAAAGCCGAACTTCTCCGGCGCCTGCACTGGAAATTTCACCACCTTAGCCATGCGACAAAGTTAGTTTAAAATACGCTGAGAAGGAATAACTCCTGAATTGCGGCGGAGCTTAGCTAGCCTTCCGTTTGACTTTAGTCTCCTTGCCTGATTTCTTCTTCTCCTTTGCGGCAGAACCTTTTGCTTTCTCCATCGGCTTCTTGGATTTCTCGATGCTGGCTTTCAGTGCAGTCATGATGTCGACTACCGGCTTTTCTTCTTCCTCTATTGTTACAATCTCTTTTCCATCGATCTTGGCCTTGATCATTCCGCGAATGGCATCCTGGTAATGATCCTTCATCTCTATGTCAACAAACTGCTTGGACATAGAGTCCACCAACATTTTGGCCATCTTCACCTGTTCCTTGTCAACTTTTACATCTTCAAGTAGTTGCGGCACTTCACCTATACTCCTTACTTCATTAGGATAACGAAGTTTATAGAGCAGAATTCCATTTTGCTCGGGGGTTAACAATACCACGGTCTCGCGGTCGCGCAGCACCACCCTGCCGACACCCACCTTGCCGGACTCTTTCAAAGTCTTGGCCAGGAGTGCATAGGTTTTGGCAGCGATGTCTCCATCAGGGCCGATAAAATAGGGAGCGTCAAAAAGCGTGGGATGAACTTCAGTCGTCTTAACAAAGCCTTCGATGTCGATAAGTTTCGTACTCTTCAGCTTCACCTTGGCAAAGTCTTCGTCATCAATAATCACAAACTGACCCGGTTCATATTGATAGCCCTTGACAATGTCCTCTGTCTTCAGCGTCTGGCCTGTAACCTTGTCCTTTTTCTCATACGCCACCGGATTATGCCCTTCCTTCGATAGTAGATTAAAACTGATCGTCTGTCCGGCGTCAATTGCATTATACACTCGGATCGGGATAGTTACCAGGGAGAATCGGATGTGTCCTTTCCAGATAGCTCTCATAAGTGGGTAGTTAGATTAAAAAATTAGAACTATAGCACTAAAGTATTGGTAATGAACGATTTTTCAAAACAAGATTTGTTTCCCCAAGAGAAATTATGAAGAAATAATAGGTAATTTAGTACGTTCTACACTCATGCGTATTCTGATTCTTATCCCGATAGTTATCCTACTGGCCTCTTGCAAGGGATCCGATCATTCCCATACGGTAAAAGTCATCAAGCCCATTAACCACAAAGGATACTATAAGAATAGCCGCTGGCACAAGAAACTGCAATATGGCCGGATCAGGATCAAGTGGTTTGAAAAACAGGGCGTCAAAACCGTGAAGATGAAAGGCTGATGGCTTTCGATTATTGAATTCCTTTCAATGCCAGCTCCAGGTTCCTTCTGAGGAATATTTTCAATGGACTAATCTGGTTAATATGACTCGTCACCACTGAACCATAAAACACCGTATTGAGGAGATTGGTAACATCACGCGTAGCGGTCGCTCTTGTAATCTCTTTCTTGAAGATTGCCTCCAACGCAAATTTCTCAAACATCTGATCAAGGGACTGAATTTCAATTACCTGTATATCCGGTACGGAGGGAAAAAGCAACTTCTTTTCCTCTGTCTTCACAGGAAAAGGTTTTAACGGCCGCTTCGGATTGCTGAGGTATGCCAGCAAGCTCAAAATGATCCCGGGATGTGATTCGAGATCATCACCCAATTTTTCAAAAAGGAAAATAACCCCCTGCAGGCCTTCCTTTGGCTTCTCTTTCAGTTCAACTAGTCGCCGGAGGCACCATATCCTGAAGTAATATGACAGGATATCTTCCTTGGTAGGGAAATATTTGAATAAGGTGACTTTAGAAATTTTAACCTTTTCACAGATATCATCGACGTAGAGATCATCAAAGGGCTTCTTACCAATCAACTTAATCGTCTGCTCCAACACCGCAAGTTTCAACCGTGCTGCTTTTTCTTTTCTTAGGCTCATGTATGAGTTTGAACAGGGGAAATAATACATTTAACACCAAATACCCAAAGAAAATTCCATGAACCGTCGTTTCGTTCTTTTACTTGCTCTATTCACAATTTCATTTGCTCCCCTTCCGGAACCACCGGTCAAGGGCTTGGTGACTGACCAGGCCATGGTCGTTTCCGCCCACCCACTTGCCTCGCAGGTAGGTGTGGAGATAATGAAGAAAGGCGGCAATGCCGTCGATGCAGTCGTTGCTGTGCAACTGGCACTTACGGTTGTCTTTCCTGCAGCAGGAAATATTGGCGGTGGCGGATTCATGGTCCTGCGCCAGGCAGACGGAAGCATCGATGCACTGGACTACAGGGAAAAGGCGCCTGCTCTGGCCAAAACCAACATGTACCTCGATAAACAAGGTAATGTCGTACCCGGCCTAAGTTCCTTTGGACATCTTGCATCCGGAGTTCCTGGTTCGGTCGACGGCATGGTGGAGGCCCACAAGAAATATGGCAAGCTCACCTGGAAAGAAGTCGTTCAGCCGGCGATTGAACTGGCACTGAAAGGATTTACCCTCACCGACCGCGAAGCTAAAAACCTCAACGACATACAAGGCGCGCTCATACGATACAACTCAGTTCCGCCTGCCTTTCTCATTCGCAAATGGAAATCCGGTGACTCCATTCACTGGACAGATCTTGGACATACGCTGGAGCGCATCCGCGATAAAGGGCGCGAGGGTTTCTATTCCGGAAAAACAGCCGATGACATCGTAGCTGAAATGAAACGTGGAAAAGGTCTGATCTCGCTCGAAGATCTGAAAAATTATAAGTCGGTTTGGCGAAAACCAATTGTTGCCAATTACAAATCATTCAAGATCATCACGATGCCGCCGCCATCATCCGGTGGTATCTGCCTTGCGCAATTATTAAAATCTGTTGAGCCCTACCCCATTTCAAAATGGGGACATAATTCTGCAGAGACCATTCATCTCATGACCGAAGCTGAGCGTTGGGTATATGCTGACCGCTCCAAATACCTGGGCGACCCTGATTTTTTTAAAGTTCCAGTTACTCAGTTGTTGGATTCGAACTACATCAAAAAAAGAATGACTTCATATAAGAAAGACGTAGCTACGTCCAGCAAGGAAGTCAACCCGGGGGCCATTCAAGGATATGAGTCAGTAGAGACCACTCACATCTCCATCATTGATCCTGCCGGCAATGCTGTTTCCACCACCACAACCCTGAACGAGTGGTTTGGTAGTCGTGTCATTGTGGCCGGCTCCGGATTTTTTCTCAACGATGAAATGGATGACTTCAGCTCCAAACCTGGAAGTCCGAATATGTATGGATTGCTGGGCGGCGAAAGCAACAAGATCGAGCCGGCCAAGCGTATGCTGAGCGCCATGACACCTACCATTGTTGAAAAAGACAATAAACTTTTCATGGTGTTGGGATCACCTGGTGGCGCAAGAATTATCACTGCCGTATTCCAGGTTTTTTTGAATGTCACCGAGCATCACATGGGCATGCAGGAGGCAGTCAATGCACGGCGTGTGCATTCACAATGGTATCCCGATGCAGTGTTTCCAGAAAAAGGCGCGCTCAAGTCCGCAGACAGTACGTCACTTGCCACTATGGGTCATTCCATTCAATCATTGAGGGTTCTCGGTACCAACGGCATTGGAAGAGTTGACGCTATCCTCGTCACTAAAGATGGTAAGCTGGAAGGTGGAGCGGATTATTCGAGGGGAGATAATGCGGCGAGGGGGTTTTAGAGAGATTAGAGTTTAGAGGTTTGTGCCGTGGTAATTCAAACCGCCAAATCCCTACAGGCCTTGCTCTGACAAAGAGCCTACTTGAAGGCGATGCAGGTTGGCACAAAACACAAAAAAACCAAATTACAAAACCAAAACTCCCCGTTACCAGCACCCTCCTAATTTCACTTCTAATCCTTCACAATCGTAAACTCCACCCTCCGATTCAATCTCCTTGTCTCCTCAGTATCATTGGACGCTATCGGCTTCGATCCTCCAAATCCTTTTCCGGCAATACGCTTTGCATTGATTCCTTTTGAAACCAGGTAGCCCTTCACTCTTTCCACCCGGCGTTGAGACAGCCGCAGGTTATGATCCTTATCCCCCCGGTTATCAGTATGACCTGTGAGTAAGATTTCAACTTTGGGATTGACTTT
>DAOMZK010000100.1:0-7598 GCA_035438035.1 Cyclobacteriaceae bacterium
ATCCGGATGCCGATAGGAACGGATCAGATTGTAACTGATTCAATAACCAAGGTGGTTGAAGCCAGGGTTAGCAAAGTGGTAGGAAAGGAAAATCCCATCGTGGAGTCCATTATATCAAACGTGGCAAAAGGAGCCAGCGAGAATCCTTTTGACGGAGGCACACAAGCCAGTCCTCATTTGGGTAAGGTTACCGTGGCCTTTGTGAACTATGCCGAACGGGATGGCCAATCCACCCGTCAATACCTGAACAAAATAAGAGATGCGGTGAAGGGTATTGTGGGTACGGAAATTTCAGTTGACCAGGAGCAGGGAGGACCTCCCACCGGGAAGCCGATCAGCATTGAAATATCAGCAGACAATTTTGACGTGCTGGCCGCCACAGCCAATCGTGCCAAGAGATATCTTGACTCCCTTCAGATTGAGGGCGTGGAAGAATTAAAGTCCGATTTTCAAAGTGATAAGCCTGAGATTGTAATCCGCATAGACCGTGAGAAGGCCAACCGTGAAGGAATTTCCACTGCCCAGATCGGCGGTACACTCAGGACGGCCATTTATGGTTTCGAAGTTTCAAAATTCCGAGACGAAAATGATGACTATCCGATTCAACTCCGGATTGCAGAAAATCAACGAAATGATATTAATACGCTGATGAACCTCCCCATCACATTCCGGGACATGACAATGGGTGGCCAGGTCCGTCAGGTGCCGCTATCATCTTTTGCCAAAATAGAATACTCCAACAGCTATGCGGGAATTCGGCGAATCGATCAAAAGCGTACCATTACGCTGGGATCAAACGTCTTGAGTGACTATAACCCCAACGATGTGGTTGGACAAATTCAGGATGCCATGAAATCATTCAAGGTACCCGATGGTGTGACCATCAACATGACGGGTGAGCAGGAGAAACAGGCAGAGACCATGGCATTCCTGAGTCGTGCAGGATTGATCGCATTGGGTTTGATTTTTATGATCCTGGTGATTCAATTCAACTCCACCAGCAAGCCGCTGATTATCCTTACTGAAATTGTTCTCAGCGTGATCGGTGTGCTCATCGGCTTCTCGCTTTTCAAAATGGAAATATCCATTGTCATGACTGGAGTCGGATTGATGGCCCTGGCGGGGATTGTTGTTCGCAATGGTATCTTACTGGTTGAGTTTACAGACTTATTGATCTCACAGGGAATGCCGTTGAAAGAGGCAATCGTTGAAGCCAGCAAGACCCGGATGACGCCCGTATTGCTTACGGCTATGGCGGCGACCCTGGGTCTCATTCCGCTGGCCGTTGGATTTAACATCGACTTTGTGACCCTTTTCACGGAATTCAATCCACACATCTTCTTCGGGGGAGATAACGTGGCGTTTTGGGGACCACTGTCATGGACCATGATTTTTGGGATTATTTTCGGAACATTCCTGACATTGATAATGGTGCCTGTGATGTACCTCGCTGTAGCAAGAATAAAGGAGCGGGTATATAAGCTTAATGTCAAGGTTGACCTCGATGAAAAGAAATCCGTCGCTTTGAACTAAAATATTTGTCAGTAAAAGTCGTCTTACCTTGAGTAGGACGACTTTTCCATTGTATGAGAAACAGGATTATGACGTTGATAATATTCACAGCAATTTTCCTTCTGATCGATTACTATTTCTTTCAGGGTGTGCTCGCAGCCAGTAAAAATTGGCCTTCACCCTGGAAAAATGTGCTGAGAATAGGCTTTTGGGTGCCTACCGTGTTGAGTTTCCTGGCCATCCTATGGTGGAATTTTGGGAACCCCTATGGCATCAATGCCAGCGCCCGCAATTTTATCATCACGGGAATAGTAGCGACCTATTTTTCAAAAATTCTTGGACTGCTGGTGCTCTTTGTAGATGACCTGCAGCGTGGCGCACGATGGGTGGTGACTTTGTTTACAAGAGAAAAAGGCAGCCTGGGCGGAAAGCCAATTCCTCGATCAGAGTTTTTATCTACTGTGGCGCTGGCCACAACCGCTGTTCCCTTCACAGCATTTGTTTATGGTATTGTTTCCGGTGCACATGATTACCGGCTGCGAAAAGTAACGCTTAATCTGCCCAACCTCCCCAAATCTTTTGATGGAATCCGGATCGGTCAGATTTCTGATATTCACTCAGGAAGTTTTTGGAACAAAACCGCAGTGAAAGGCGGTGTCGAGATGATGCTGAAAGAAAAGGCTGATGTCATTGTGTTTACGGGCGATTTGGTTAACAATGAATCCTCGGAAGTAAAAGAATATCTGCCTGTATTTGAAAAACTGAAAGCGCCGATGGGTGTATTCTCCATTACCGGGAATCACGACTATGGTGAATATAAAAAGTGGGACTCCATCCAGGCCAAGCAACAGAACTTCAATGACCTGATCCATGCCCATAAATTACTGGGTTATGATTTATTGTTGAATGAGCACCGGTTTCTTGAACAAGGTGGTGATAAACTGGCGATTATTGGAATTGAAAATTGGGGAACCCGTTTTTCCAAGCATGGAGATCTTGCCCGTGCCTATGCAGGTACTGATGAGGCGGCTGTGAAAATTTTGTTATCACATGACCCCACCCATTGGGACGCGCAGGTCAGACCGGATTATGAGGATATCGATTTGACTTTGTCTGGGCATACCCACGGATTTCAATTTGGTGTAAAAATCGCCGGTGTGGAATGGAGTCCGGTGCAATATGTGTACAGACAATGGGGCGGACTGTATCAGGAAAATAACCAGTACCTCTACGTCAACCGGGGTTTTGGATACCTGGGTTACCCTGGCAGAGTAGGCATGCCTCCGGAGCTTACAATCTTTGAACTGAAGCGAGCTTAAGGTTCAAGGTTCAAAGTTGTTCGAAGCCAACCTTGAACCTTGAACTATTAGACCTGTTGCATTTTTTCCTTTCTCCGCTTTTCGTCGATGGAATATTTCCCGGCGCCAAAGATCATGAACACAATCAGCCCCACCAGTACCAACAAAGAGACTTCAAGCTCCATTTTGCTTCCGGCTGAAGAGAATTCTTTTGCGTTGACCAGCATGACAGCGCCAAGTAATAAAGGCAGTTGCAGTAAGCACATAATCCTGGTGAGCAGTCCAAAAGCAATGAGTGGTCCGCCCAAAAGGTGAGCAAAAATCACGTAGTGGGCCAATGCTACTGCTGTATACCGCATGTTAACTCCTTGAATCGTTGTTTCCAGCGATTCCAGGTTCATTGCAAATACGGCGCCTTTGTAGGTGATGAAGACGCCAAGCGCAATTCTGAAAATGTCAAGCCAGCCGGGGCGATGCGAATTACCCCAACCTTCGATTTTGGTGACTACACTCATAAGAAGCGGGTTTAATTTGGTATGCTACAAAGTTTACAAAATTTGCCGCTAAAAGGCAATCAGAATTAAAACGAGGTATTGGCTTAATTCAGGCAAGGCATCAATTGCCAGTGAAGGGAAGTTTATGTGGATGCTTGTTTTCAGCTGCCAATGGGCAGTTGATTACGGAACGCCAGCGGGGTCTTGCCGGTAATTTTCCGGAATATCCTGTTGAAATTGGAGACGTTGCTAAAACCTGCCTTGTAGCAGACTTGTTGTACACTAAGTTCTTTTTGAATGAGACACTGACAGGCCTGGCTTACCCTGACCTCATTCACAAATTTGGTATACGTTTTACGTGTGTGCAGTTTGAAATACCTGCAGAATGCTTCGACGGAAAGATTGGCAAGGCGTGCAACTTCTTCAAGATAAATCTTCCGGTGGCTTTCCCGAAAGGTAAAGGCTACGATTGAATTCATACGGCCTTCCTCGCTGACCTGGAGATAACCCGGTTGAAGTGATAATTTTTTCTTGTGTGGAGTCTGAATTATCAGACTGAGCAATGTGATAAATCCGGAAAGTTTTTTCAATCCATGACTTTGAACAAGTTCCTCCAACAGGAGGGCGGCTTCAACTGAAGCCGGGTCATAAATCTGAAGGCCATGCTGACAGGCATTTGCAAACTCGCGGACGGCGGTAAGTTCATTGGAATTCCACAATTCCTTTCCAAAATACTTTTCACTGAAATAGAGTGAAATGCTTTGCGCTGCCCGTGGCAATTTCCTGCGATAAAATTCCTCATCACATCTGAAAACATGGGGCTGTCCGCTGCCCATGACAAAAACATTCCCGGATTGAAAGCGTCCAATATAATCTCCGGTTATCAGTGTGCCTTCACCTGAAATGATATACATGATCTGTATCTCAGGATGCTGGTGGAGTTGATCATAGAAGTAGGGAATCTTATCCACCTGAACCCGGACGATTTCATGTTCAGTTTGGGGAACATTAAAGGCAACAACCCTATTTGACCTTTTTTTAGCCAATTAATGAACGATATCTCGGTGTTTTATGTCAATATAGTATAATATTTCACCATTTTAGGTCATAAATCCATTCACAGGACTTTATACCTTTGGGCAACTAAAAAAACAACTTTATGTGGAATGGTGTTTACCCCGCGCTCACTACGAAATTCAAATCAGATGACAGCCTGGACTTTGAATTGTTTGAAAAGAATCTTCGGGCACAGTTAGATGCCGGAGTGGAAGGACTAATCCTGGGTGGAACGCTGGGAGAAGCGAGTGTGTTAAGTGCGGAAGAAAAGGGCGACCTGATCAAATTTACGCTAGATGCGGTTAAGGGAAAAGTTCCTGTAATTGTCAATATAGCCGAAGGCAGTACGCGCGAAGCAGTTAAGTTGGCGATGCAGGCCGAGAAGTTGGGAGTTAATGGATTGATGATGCTGCCACCCATGCGATATAAATCGGATCATCGCGAGACTGTAACTTTTTTTAAGACGATAGCCAACTCGGTGCCACTACCCATCATGATCTACAATAATCCGATAGACTATAAGACTGAAGTAACGCTGGACATGTTTGCCGAATTGGCGGAGGTTCCGACCATTCAGGCGATTAAGGAATCGACACGGGATACCACCAATATTACCCGACTCATCAACCGATTTGGCAATCGTTTTAAAATTTTGAACGGTGTGGATACGCTCGCCATTGAGGCCCTTGTCCTGGGTGCCCATGGATGGGTGGCAGGATTGGTATGTGCATTTCCACGAGAGACTGTTGCTATTTATAAGCTGGTCAAGGCCGGAAGATTACAGGAAGCACTTGAGATCAACCGCTGGTTTCTCCCGCTGTGTGAATTGGATATTCACACCAAACTGGTGCAGTACATTAAACTGGCAGAAGCTGAAACTGGAATTGGTTCAGAGCGCGTACGTCCGCCCAGGCTCACATTGACTGGCCATGAGCGCGAACAGATTTCAAAAATTATCAGACAAGGCATTGCGACTCGTCCGCAACTTCCTGAATACATGAATCCTTAATTCATCTTTACATGGCATACAAGGACATTACGTTAAGTGAACTTGGCGTTGTAATGACTGCTGCAAACGAGGCATTTCATGCTTACCGGAAAATTCAGGGCGAACAGAAGGCTAAATTCCTGCAGGCCATCGCTGCAGAAATTGAGACCCTCGGCGATTCACTCATTCATAAGGCAATGGAGGAGACCAACCTTCCGGAGGCCAGATTGCAGGGTGAACGAGGTCGCACGTGTAATCAACTCAGACTATTTGCTTCCCTGGTAACGGAAGGATCATGGGTGGAAGCCCGGATTGATACTGCTATTCCCGACCGTGCACCCTTGCCGAAGCCGGATGTAAGGAAAATGCAGGTGCCACTGGGACCTGTTGTAGTATTTGGTGCAAGCAATTTTCCATTTGCCTATTCCACAGCCGGTGGTGATACGGCATCGGCATTGGCTGCGGGTTGCCCGGTGATTCTCAAGGCACATCCGGCCCACGCAGAGACTTCTGAACTTGTTGCAGGTGCCATTGCAATAGCCATTGAAAAGACCGGTATGCCGAAAAATGTTTTTCAACATGTTCACGGTTCATCATTTGAAATTGGAAAAGCGCTGGTGCAGCACCCTGTGGTCAAAGCTGTTGGGTTTACCGGATCCTATTCCGGAGGCAAGGCTTTGTATGATTATGCCGCTCAAAGGCCGGATCCGATTCCAGTATTTTCAGAAATGGGCAGTATCAATCCGGTATTCATTTTGCCAGGCGCACTGAAATCCCGGGGCGAAAAAGTTGCCGAACAATATGCCACTTCCATTACACAAAGTGTAGGTCAGTTTTGTACCAATCCCGGATTGCTCATCAGCCAGGACGGTCCCGCATTGAATGCATTTGCCACGCAACTGGGTGAGCGTATGAAGAAAATTGCACCAGGAACCATGCTTCATCCTGGAATTGCCTCAGCTTTTATAAAGAATCGTGCAAAAGCGCTGTCGCAAAATGGTGTTAAGTTGAATGCGGAATCAGAGGATCAACCCCAGGTTAATCAGGGAATTTCTACACTGGCCTCGGTAAGTGCATCGGATTTTCTCAACAACCCGATCCTTTTTGAAGAAGTATTTGGTCCTTATTCCCTGTTGGTGAAAGCGTCTTCAATGGATGAACTGAAGGCGGCCGTGAAAAAAATTCCCGGTCAGCTTACGGCTACTATCATCGGCGATGAAGATGAGCTCGCGCAAAATGCTGATTTTATTGAGCTGGTGATGGAAAAAGCAGGCAGGGTCATCATTAATGGCGTTCCTACCGGAGTTGAGGTGTGCCCTTCAATGCACCACGGCGGACCTTTCCCTGCCACGACCGATGGAAGATTTACGTCAGTGGGCACAGATGCAATCAAGAGATTTGTACGCCCGGTTTCATTCCAGAATTTTCCTGATGCCCTTTTGCCAGCAGAACTGAAACAGTCTAATCCGTTGGGGATTTGGCGATTGGTCAATAGTGAACTGAAGAAATAGTAAGCAATTGAAAATGAGGAGTAGTCAATGCTATTGCTGCATTATCCAGGGTTGATGAATAAACCGAAAATTTAGACGGATGGCTGTCAGTACCTTTCAATGCATCGACGCACATACCTGCGGTAATCCTGTCAGACTGGTTGCGCATGGTGGACCCCTGCTCGTGGGCAAAAACATGAGTGAAAAGCGTCAGCACTTTCTTCGTGAGTATGACTGGATAAGAAAGGGCCTCATGTTTGAACCCCGCGGGCATGACATGATGAGCGGCAGTATTCTGTATCCGCCTTCTGATCCCGTTAATGACATTGGTGTTTTGTTTATTGAGACCAGCGGGTGTCTCCCGATGTGTGGACATGGCACCATTGGCACCGTTACCATTGCGATAGAACAGGGTTTGGTCAAACCTAAAAATCCCGGAATGCTGAACCTTGAAGTCCCGGCAGGGATTGTGAAAGTAGAATACAGGCAGGAAGGTGGTAAAGTGAAGTCGGTCAAAATCAGAAATGTTAAATCCTTTCTTGCGGCAGAAAACATCACGGCACATTGCCCTGATTTGGGTGAACTGACGCTCGATGTTTCGTATGGTGGAAACTTTTACGCCATCGTTGATGTCCAGAAAAATTTTCCAGGCCTCGAACATTTTAAAGCCGATCAACTGATCAGTTGGAGCAGGGAATTGCGGGACACAATCAATCAGAAATACACATTCGTACATCCAGAGAATGATACCATCAGGGGT
>DAOMZK010000101.1:0-7520 GCA_035438035.1 Cyclobacteriaceae bacterium
CAGTAAAAATAGCCCTAACACCCATGCCAGCATGTCGACTCATCTTGAAATTGCTGAGAATTTTGAACAAACGGATCAACAAATATACTCACGAATTTTCTTGCTGTTGATGGTACGAACGAATGAGGATGAAAATTCCGACAATCACGAGAGGAATACTTAAAATCTGCCCCATATTGAGTGGTAATTTATCTTCAAAGGGCACCTGATTTTCTTTCAGGTATTCGTAGGCAAACCGAAGACTCCAAAGAATGATCATGAAAAACCCAAAAATTCTTCCTTCCGGCAAGTTGATTTTATAACGCATCCAGATTGAAAATAGGAATACAAACAAAATGACGCAGGAAATGGATTCATATAATTGGGCGGGGTGTCTCACGATGCCCGTAGTCACAACGCGCGCCATGACCTGTTTGGTATCCGGATCAGTGATGGTTTGAAATTGAATGGGATCCATAGCGGACTGGTCCACAATGGCGGGATCACTACCTGGCCGCGACAGATAGGCAAGTACATTTCTCAATTCAGTCTGGACATAAATACCTGCGGTGCTTTCGTCGATTCCCGGCTTAAAGAAAATAAACAATTTGATGGGAACGCGGCCATCACCGGATATTGGCGCATCAGGCACCTGGTGGACGGTCACACTTTCAATTCTGTTGTTCGTGTCATTTTTATCTCCCTTAATAGCTTCTGTGACCCGGCTGACAAACACAACCCCGGTTGGGGAGTTGGTTGGCTTACCCAAAATTTCTGAATTGAAATAATTTCCAAAGCGGATTAGTGCCCCCGTCAATGTCACCAGGATAACGATTCTATCCAGAACCTGGAGATAATTTTGTCCCGGTTTATTTTTTCGTGAGTAGAGCCAAAGTCCAAACAGAATGCCCACAGCAGCGCCATGGCTGGCCAGGCCCATTAAGCCTGTAAATTGAAATTCCGGAGAAAACTTAAATGGAAGAAATATGCTTAAAGGATCATTCCAGATCATGTCGGGCTCATAGAAAATAATATGGCCGAGGCGGGCGCCTATGATGGTGGAAACGACCATGTAAATCGTAAGCGTTTCCACATCACGCTCCGGTTTACCCTCCTGTTTGTGCATGTAGTAGAGAATCTGCTGGCTGATCAGAAATCCGAGCGCGAAAAGCAAACCATACCAACGCAGGGTAATCCAGCCAATCGTAAAAATTTCAGGACTGCCGTTCCAGATAATATAGTTCAATAAGGACATTGTAGTCATAACGCGAGATGATCAAATTTATTGGCGGTAAATATAGTCCAAAGTTTCAAGTTCAATGTCCAATGTTTGGCTTTGAAGCAAACCTTGGACTTTGAACATTGGGCCTGCCTGTCGGCCTTGAACTTCGATTAGAGTTTATCCAGCGCTTCCAATTCTTCTGTAAAACTCCCGGACAGAATGGGAAACCTGCACCAGCTACGCGGGTCCACGTTCAGATCGTCAAAATGAAAAGATGGAGCAATCCGCTCGCGCTTCCATTGGTTGATGGACCAGAGACGAAAGAATTTTTTAATCCAGATTTTCAATGATGCCGGATCGTAAGATGACTGAAGTTGTTTGAAAATCTCAGCCGGAGGTTTCCTTTCCAAAATACCAAGCCGCTCGATGGCGACGAGTACGTTGTAGGGCATCAGGTCTTTTTCATCCGTCTGTGCGCGGTCAGGCGGACGAAGTTCCGCGGTGGGCTGTAGATTGTTGACAGCGTGCAAACCAGCATACCCAAGGTGTTGCGCTGCCCATTGCAGCCATTGTAAAATGAAAGGCTTGTCCACTCCGGCAATCGGTGCCAGGCTTCCGCTGGTATCGCCATCCATGGTGGCATATCCCACATCGCCTTCGCTGCGGTTGGAGGTGGTGAGTAAAATGGATTGCTTCACATTGGCCAACAACCAGATGATGGGTGAGCGTGACCTGGCTTGAATGTTTTGAAGTGCAATATCGTCCTGCTCCCAGGTGAGTTTACGGTCCAGGGCACTTTCAATTTTGGATTGATAGGACTGCGCTTCCTCATCAATAGTCCATTGATAAAATACTGCACCGATAGAATCGGCCAGGTCCTTCGCGGCAGTTAGCGTAGCCTTTGAGGAGTTGCGGGTAGATTGGTAGGCACAAGTCAGCAGTTGATTGACTGCATCTTTGGTTGAAGTTGGAGATGATCCGGAATTTTGACCAAGCGCTTTCCAGAATGTATCCCAGCCGAGTTCTGCAGAAGCGCGACGCACCATTTCCGCCACCAGCACCGCACAGCATGCCGAGTCAGCGCCACCGCTGAGGCTGAGTACAAATCCTTTTGCCTTGCTCTTCCGGAGATAATCAAATAATGCCAATGATGCAGCCCTCGCAAACTCTTCATTTCTTTCTTTGCTATCCTGCGTGGGCATGACCTTCGATTGACCGTCCTTTTGAAAATCAATTTCACAACTCAGTAAGCTGACGGGTTGAAGCGACAACCGCCGGTTGATGGCCAGCAATTTTCCATATTGCCCGAAGACCACATCACCATCGTAGATCATCCGACCGGCTTCATTGCCGAGGTGGTTCACAAAAAGGTAGGCGCAGTTGAATTTCTGTGACCCTTCAATGACAACCTGTTTTTCCCTCAATTCACTTTTGCCCATGGCAAAGTGGCTCGCACTGGGATTGAGAATCAGATTTACATTTCTTTCGTGCAAACGAATGCCTGGCCTGTCTTTTCGCCACGCATCTTCACAAATTTCAAAACCAAAAAGTATTCCTTTGTGCTCGTAGATCAAGTCGCCAACATTGACGGATGTTCCCTCCATCGTGAGATTCACCACTTTTCCGGAAAGCCAGGCGTCAAACCATCGCGGTTCATAGTGGACGCCGTCGCGCGCGAGATTTTGTTTTAGTGTGATGCCGAGAATTTTTCCATTGCGGATAACGCAAACTCCGTTGTAGGTAATCTGGTTCATACGGATGGGTAGACCAATGCAAGCCACGATATTTTTGCAATATGGAACAATGTCTTGCAGTTTTCTCCATGCTGTCGCGGAGAGCCAGTCACTGAGGAAAAGATCTTCGCAGCCATATCCGGTAAGGCATAATTCAGGGAGGCACAGTATTTCAACTCCCAGGTTTTGTGCTTCACGGATGGCCGTGAGAATATTGGAGACATTGTTTTCCCAATGAATTGGAATTTGGTTTAGTGCGGCTCCTCCGATTTTCAATTTGCTCACAATAACGCTTTGCATTGTATAACCCAATATTTCTACACTATGTTCAGCAGCGTGCAGGTTTTCAATGCTGCATCCTGTTCTGCCTTTTTCTTGGTGTAGCCGAATCCAGTGGCGTATTCCTTATCATCGATGAAGATCTGGATGGCGAATTCTTTCTGGTTTCTTGATTTTTTTACATCCAGTAATTCAAACCTGACCGATTTATTTTGCCGTTGTGTCCATTCAATGAGCTTGCTCTTGTGGTTCGAATTGGTTTGAATGACCACATCCAGATCAAAATACGGTTGAATGAGTTTATCGATTACAAATTTTTTTGTTCGGATGTATCCTTTGTCAAGGTAGATGGCGCCGACGATGGCTTCCAGCGTGTTGCCCAGGACCACCTGCTGTAATTGAGCATTTTTCTGATCGAACTGAACGATATGGTTGATACCCATTTTTCGGGCCAGCAGGTTGAGTGAATCCCGGTTGACAATTCTCGACCGGATTTCAGTGAGGAAACCTTCGTCTTTAAACGGATATTTCTTGAAGAGATAGTCAGCGACGGCGGCGCCGAGGATGGCATCTCCGAGATATTCAAGTCGTTCATTGGATTCACGAAATCCGTTGGATTCCTTGCCGCGACTGGTGTGAAGTGTGGCGAGTTGGTACAGTGCCAGGTTGGACGGCGCAAAACCCGTGATGGTACGGATGGCCGTAATTAGTTTTCGTTCTTCTTTTTTAGATGGATTGCCGCTTATTTTAAGTAAGTTCCACACAGGGTCTTACTCTAGCTTCCTGATGATGATCGAGGCATTGTGACCTCCGAATCCGAATGTATTGCTGAGGGCCACATTCACCGTCCTTTTTTGAGCCACATTGAATGTCAGGTTCAATTTCGGATCAAGACCTTCATCGTCGGTGAAGTGATTGATCGTAGGGGGACGACTCCTTAGTTGCTGGCCAACAGACAGTCGATAGCTTCGATCGCTCCGGCTGCACCCAATAAATGTCCTGTCATCGATTTGGTGGAGCTGATGTTTAACTTGTAGGAATGCTCACCAAATACTTTCTGTATGGCAATGAGCTCACCCAGATCACCCAGCGGTGTGGATGTGCCGTGAGTATTGATGTAATCCACTTCAGATGCTTGAATGCCGGCATCTTCGAGGGCGTGCTCCATGACTTTGGTAATGCCAGCACCTTCCGGATGCGGAGCGGTAATGTGATAGGCATCGGCAGTCATGCCGCCACCTAATATCTCACCGTATATTTTTGCTCCGCGCGCTTTGGCATGTTCATACTCTTCCAGGATCAGGGCACCGGCGCCTTCACCGAGAACAAATCCATCGCGGTCTTTATCATAAGGACGTGAGGCAGTTTCCGGTGAGTCGTTGCGTTCTGATAAAGCTTTCATGGCGTTGAATCCGCCAATACCGGCTTCGCAGACGGCTGCTTCTGATCCCCCGGTCACCATTACATCCGCTTTGCCCAGTCGCAGGTAGATGAACGCATCGTAAATCGAATTGGTGGACGAAGCGCACGCGGAAACAGTAGTGAAATTCGGGCCTCTGAATCCATACTTAATCGAGATATGACCGGCGCTGAGGTCAGCGATCATTTTTGGAATGAAGAATGGATTGAAGCGCGGCGTACCGTCACCACGGGCGAAGGATTTTACTTCTTCCTGAAAGGTAGTCAGACCGCCAATTCCTGAACCCCAGATCACGCCTACACGATCGGGATTGAGTTTTTCCAGCGGAAGTTTTGAATCAACGATGGCTTCGTCTGCAGCAACCAGCGCATACTGACAGAAAGGATCAAGTTTGCGGGCTTCTTTCCGATCCATGAATTGGGTCGGATCAAAATTCTTGAGTTCGCAGGCAAACTTGGTTTTGAAAAGGGTGGAGTCAAACTTTGTAATGGGTGCAGCTCCGCTCTTCCCGTTCTTCAATCCATCCCAATATTCATGGAAAGTATTTCCGATGGGCGTAAGTGCACCTATGCCTGTGATAACTACCCTTTTAAAATTCATAGAAAAAATGTGGAATCAGGGTTCTGATTCCGGGTTATTTCTTCGCGTTTTGTTCGAGGTAAGCAATAGCCTGACCCACAGTGGCGATATTCTCAGCCTGGTCGTCCGGAATGGAGATATTAAATTCTTTTTCAAACTCCATGATCAATTCGACAGTGTCAAGTGAATCGGCACCAAGGTCATTGGTAAAACTTGCCTCTGGTGTTACTTCGGATTCTTCAACTCCCAGTTTGTCGATGATGATCTGTTTTACTTTTTGTGCGATGTCAGACATGTTTGTAAGGTTTAAGGTATTTTAAAAATCTGCGCAAAGTAAGAGATTTGGAGCCATATTGTCAAACTTTTTAGTTTTTGACATTATAGCCAAATGGGAGCAAAAATCAGGAAAAATAAGCTGCAGATCGAATACTCCTATGACTTTGAATTGCTGGGAATCCGTACTTCATTAAAAGGATATAAACTTGCCTGGCAGCTTAATAAAGTTTTGAATACCCGCCTGATCAAGCAACAAGATTTGGTTATTCATTTCAGGAAGGGAATTATCGGATCATACGATCATTATGCATTCCGTACACCGCTCAATAATTTGAATCTCTTTCGAAATAAGGCTGCAGAAACTGAAAATTCAGTCCCGGAGCTTGTGCCGGAGTACCCGCATTTTGATTTCATTATTATGACCCAAAGTGAGGAAAAATTGTCAAGCAATCGTTTGCAGGAATACTTGCGTACCATTCCTTCCGTGGAATGGGTCACTTTAATACCTTTGACCTCTTTAAAATCGAAGGAGAACTTTATTTTTTGACACTCTCACCCATTTCACCCTTCAACAGAATCTGAAAACGGCATGGAAAAAGTCTCTTATAACAAAACGAAAATCGTCGCTACAGTAGGCCCGGCATCCAGTTCAAAAGAAGTCCTTCATGCCCTGGCAAAGGAAGGAGTTGATGTTTTTCGGCTAAACTTTTCACACGGCAAACATGAAGACCACCTCAAGGTTATACATTTTGTTCGCGAGATCAATGAAGAATTGGGAACGCATATTGCCCTTTTACAAGACCTCCAGGGTCCCAAGATCAGGGTCAACGAAGTGAAGGAAGGGACAGTGCTTACGCCGCGGGAATCGCTTACAATAACCACCCGTGAAATCGTAGGCGATCATCAGATGGTTAGTACAAGCTACAAAAATCTTCCCAATGATGTGAAAATGGGAGACATGATTCTCATCGACGATGGTAAGATTGAATTGAAAGTAATTGAAGTCAGGGATGTAGACGTGGTGTGTGAAGTAGTGTATGGCGGACCGTTGAAATCTCGCAAAGGGATTAACCTGCCGCATTCGCGTGTGTCGGCACCTTCATTGACTGAGAAAGACCTTGCGGATCTGGAGTTTGGATTGAAGCATAAAGTGGATTGGGTCGCCCTGTCATTTGTTCGCAAAGGAAAAGATATTGACATACTCCGCGGAATCATCAACGATCATAAATCGACTACACGTATCGTCGCGAAGATTGAAAAGCCGGAAGCGCTGGAAAACATTGATGCGATTATCAACGCCACAGACGCTGTGATGGTGGCCCGCGGTGACCTGGGTGTGGAGATCTGGCTTGAAGAAGTACCCATGGTGCAGAAAATGCTGGTTGAAAAGTGTAACAAACTCGCCAAACCGGTAATCGTAGCCACGCAGATGATGGAAAGTATGATCGAGAATCCACGGCCTACACGCGCTGAAACCAATGACGTGGCGAATGCAGTCATGGACGGGGCGGATGCGCTGATGTTGTCGGCCGAAACTGCTGCGGGCAAATTTCCCATTGAAGTAGTGAGAAGTATGGTGCGAACCATCGGATCAGTGGAGAAGCAGGCGAATGTGTACTACCGGTTTCGTGAAGTGGATCCTCATTCTCCCATATTCATTCACGACAGCTTAATTCTGGCAGCCTGCAAACTGGCCAAAGAAGTAAATGCAAAGGCTATAGTAGGAATGACGTCATCAGGGTACACGGCATTTAAGTCATCGTCACACCGGCCCAATGCCAATATTTTTGTCTTTACCGGCAATAAGACCATTTTGAATACCATGAATCTCGTATGGGCCACGCGTGCCTATTACTATGAGAAATCCAATTCCACCGATGAAACCATTGCTGACGTTCAGGAAATTCTGAAACGGGACGGACATGTGAAATCCGGTGACATTTTCATCAGTCTCGCCAGCATGCCGATCCATGAAAGAAGCCGGACGAATATGATGAAGGTGAATGTGGTGAAGTAGGTACTGCTCCTGTGT
>DAOMZK010000102.1:0-7493 GCA_035438035.1 Cyclobacteriaceae bacterium
CATTGAGTCTCCCGTCACGGATAGCAGCAATTCTGTATCCGACCCGGATGAAGATCAGGTTCCGTTTGATACCGGTGACGTAGCGGAGGGTGAAAAAGATCCAATGGAATTACCCTACATCTACATTAAAAATCTAAATGCTGATGATTACAAGGAATATTTTGCTGATAGCACAATTCATTTTGAAGGCGACTTGAAAGGCGGATTTAGAAACGGATCATTTACAGAATACTATCCTTCTGGTAAAAAGAAACTCACCGGCCATTTCAAGTATGATAACATGAACGGCACGTGGAAACTCTATGATGAAGAGGGTAGACTGAAGATGAAACGGAACTATGAGGAGGGGAAGGTAGTGAAGGAAAAAATTAAGTAATTTGAAAGCGATGCTTTAGCAGCTAGCATAATTTTCAAATTGTCCTCTCAATCTCCTTAAGATTTTCCATCTTCTTATTCCTCAAAAACCCATTGATGTCTTCAAAGTGCTCCTTGACCCGCTTATTGCCAAACTCAAAGACTTTGGTGGCCAGTCCATCGAGAAAGTCGCGATCATGGGAGACGAGTATCATGGTGCCTTCAAATGCGATGAGGGCTTCTTTCAGAATATCCTTGGTCTTAATGTCGAGGTGATTGGTCGGCTCGTCGAGAATCAAAACGTTTACCGGCTGCAGCAGCAACTTAATCATGGCTAGCCTGGTTCGTTCGCCGCCTGAAAGCATTTTCACTTTCTTGTCGATGTTATCACCACTGAACATGAATGCTCCAAGAATGTCTTTGATCTTTGTCCGAATGTCACCCACCGCGATCTGGTCGATGGTTTGAAAAACAGTGAGTTCACCATCGAGCAGTGATGCCTGGTTTTGAGCAAAATACCCGATCAGTGAATTGTGACCCAACTGCATCTTGCCTTCAAATTCAATTTCACCCATAATGGCTTTAATCATGGTCGACTTGCCCTCTCCATTCTTACCGACAAAGGCAACGCGTTCACCACGGGCAATTGTCAAGGAGGCATCGCGGAAAACGGTATGATCGCCGTATTTTTTAGTGAGCCCGTCAACGATCACAGGGTAATTTCCAGAACGTGGCGCAGGAGGAAACTTCAGGTTCAGTGCTGAGGTATCCACTTCATCCACCTGAACAATTTCAATCTTCTCCAGCATTTTGACACGAGACTGCACCTGCAGAGTCTTGGAGTAAGTTCCTTTAAATCTGTCTATAAATTGCTGAATATCAGCAATTTCTTTAGCCTGATCATTGAATTGCTTTTGCTGTTGTTCACGACGTTCCTTCCTTAACTGCAGGTAATGGGTGTACTTGGCCTTGTAGTCGTAAATGCGACCCATGGTGATTTCAATTGTCCTGTTGGTAAGGTTGTTAACAAATGTTTTGTCGTGACTGATTACAATCACGGCTTTGGCATTGTTGATCAGGAATTCCTCCAGCCATTGAATGGACTCTATATCCATGTGATTGGTGGGCTCATCGAGAAGTATCAGGTCAGGTTTCTGCAAGAGAATTTTAGCCAGTTCAATCCGCATGCGCCATCCACCGCTGAATTCACTTGTGGGGCGGGTAAAGTCGGAGCGAAGGAAGCCTAGGCCGAGTAACGTTTTCTCAATCTCAGCGTCGAAGTTGATATCTTCGATTGAGTAGTACTTCTCACTCAGTTCAGAAACTTCTTCAATAATTTTTGCATAAGCTTCTGATTCATAATCTGTACGCGTCTCCAGTTCAGTATTCAGATCATGCATCCTTTTTTTCATTCCCAGAATCTTACCGAAAGCCTTCGAAGCTTCCTCAAAAACAGTGGCAGTGTCTTGCGTCAGAAGATGCTGGGGGAGATACGCGATTACCGCATCGCCGGGAGCGGAAACTTTGCCCCGGGTGGGCTTGTTTACACCGGCCAGAATCTTGAGCAGGGTGGACTTGCCCGCTCCATTCTTGCCCATGAGGGCGATCCGGTCATTGTCATTGATGTTGAAAGTAATATCACTGAAAAGCGCCGATCCGTTAAACTCTACACTTACTGCATCTACTGAAATCATGGATTCTGAATAAAGGGCGCAAATATAAAGGAGATTGTGGGAATTGGGAGGGATTTGTAGCGACTAAATACATAACTGATCAGCTTTAGTGATATGTTTTCGGAGAGTTGAAACTCAAGAAAAAAAGGAGAGAATGACAGATTTCCTTTATCACCGATCATCCCATTTTTCTGTTATAATGCTCTATTATTTCCTACTTTCACATCAGTAAAAATCCTGATCAAAATGGCTACATATAAATTGCAGATCAACGGCCGCAGTCTCGAAGCTGACGTTGATGCGGACACCCCATTGTTGTGGGTCCTGAGAGACAATTTTGGACTTGTCGGAACAAAGTATGGATGTGGGATAGGCCAATGCGGATCCTGCACGGTTCATATTGATGGCAATGCCATCCGCTCTTGCTCATTGCCAGTCTCGGCTGTAGGCACGAAGAAAGTAACTACGATTGAAGGGCTGTCTGCCCGTGGCGATCATCCTGTGCAACAAGCCTGGAATGAAGTGGATGTAGCCCAGTGTGGCTATTGTCAGGCCGGGCAGATAATGACTGCAGCAGCACTCCTGACCAAAACTCCGAAGCCCTCTGTAGATCAAATCGACAACGCAATGAATGCGAATATCTGTCGCTGTGGAACTTATCACAGAATACGCGAAGCCGTCGTTTTAGCCTCTACCAAAACCCAATAAGTTATGTCAATACAATTAACATCTAACAGACGTAACTTCCTGAAATTGAGCGCTACTATTAGCGGTGGCTTAATGCTAGGATTTAATATTTCAGACTCTGAAGCTTCAGGATTTGAAGTCATTTCTGAAAAGGCTTTGGGTGATATTGACCCGGTAAGTTTCAATGCTTATCTCTCAATATCTCCGGATGGCGTGATTACGATTTTCTCTCCGAACCCTGAACTGGGTCAGAATATCAAAACGTCTTTCCCTATGGTAGTGGCCGAAGAACTTGAAGCTGACTGGTCTACGGTAAAAGTCCTTCAGGCTCCGGTAAATCCAAAAATGTATGACCGCCAATTAACCGGTGGAAGTGGAGCGGTGCCTCATTCCTGGGAAAGACTTAGGAAGGCAGGCGCTACTGCAAGACTAATGCTCATGGAGGCTGCTTCCAAACGCTGGGGCGTGCCCGTGGCTACATTGACTGCCGAAAACAGCTTTGTAATGCATAAGGAAAGTGGTAAGAAACTTTCCTATGGCGAACTGGCAACTGAGGCATCAACACTTGCAATTCCTACTGAAGTAAAGCTTAAAGATAGGAAGGACTTTAAACTGATAGGCACTGCGATAAAGAACGTAGACAATGCTGCCATGTTTACTGGTAAGCCTCTTTATGGATTGGATTTTACCAGGGAAGGGATGCTCATCGCCATGATTCAACGGCCCTTTTCATTTGGCATGAAAGTGAAGTCTGTCGATAGCGCCGCAGCGAAAGCAATGCCGGGTATTGTGGATGTTGTCACTTTTAAAAACAATGTAGCAGTAGTGGGTAAATCGACCTGGCAAGTTCTCAAGGCGAGAAAAGCGCTGAAAATTGAATATGAAAAGGAGGGAAATATCGAGAGTACGGCCGACCATGACTTGTTGTTCAAGAATTTATTGGATAGCAAGGACGCAACGGTCAGACGTAAAGATGGTGATGTCGAGACGGCTTTCAAGAATGCAGCTAAGGTCATAAAAAGTGAATACCAGTGCCCGTTCCTGCCTCATAACCCAATGGAGCCAATGAACTTCTTCGCGCACGTCCGTCCGGATGGAGTGGAATTGGTTGGACCAACCCAAACGCCTGAACTGGCACGGAACGAGGCAGCCAAACTTTTGGGGATATCTCCGGATTTGGTAAAGCTAGAACTTACCCGTCTTGGTGGCGGTTTCGGACGAAGGCTGAAAGCGGATTACGTAGTCGAAGCAGTGGAGTTATCCAGCATACTAAAAGCACCTGTCAAACTGATCTGGACAAGAGAAGATGACATGGCTGGAGGAAGCTACAGGCCCGCCGTGAGATATCGTTTTGAAGCGGCGCTCGATGGTTCAAACAATCTTATCGGCTACAAGCTTCGTGGGGTTGGCATCAATTCAGGAAATCCAACACGAGAAGATAATTTTCCATCAGGCGCGGTTGATAATCTGTTGATTGATTCCGTTGAATACAAGTCGCCGATCACTACGGGTGCGTGGCGTGCGCCGATTACCAACTTTCTTGCTTACGCTGAGCAATCCTTCATTGATGAGGTGGCGATGGCGGCAGGAAAAGATCCGGTTAAATTCAGGCTGGAATTGCTGGACAAGGCGAAAGCGAAACCAACAGGCGCCATCAAGTATGATATCGACAGGATGAAAGCCGTGATCAACCTGGCCGCAGAAAAATCCGGCTGGGGAACGAAGAAGTACCAGGGTTTCAGCGTTTATTTTTCTCACCGTTCGTATGTGGCACAGGTGGCCGAAGTTGAAGTTGATAAGGGCAAACCTGTAGTGAAGAAAATTTATGCTGCGGCCGACTGTGGTGTGGTGATCAACACGAGTGGAGCGACTCAACAGATCAGGGGAGGTATCGTCGATGGCATGGGCCACGCAATGTACAGCAATCTCTCATTCAAAGACGGCGCCGCAGAGCAAAGAAACTTCAATTCATTCCGCCTGATACGTCTGAAAGAAGTTCCGGAAATCGACGTTCACTTTGTTGACAATGGCATTGATCCGACGGGATTGGGAGAGCCTGCGCTTCCTCCAACAGGTGGAGCAGTTGCCAATGCACTCTTCAAGGCGACTGGGAAGCGACTACGCAATCAGCCGTTCATCAACCAGGAGGAAATGAAGGGTACGGTTGGAGGGAAGATGTAGAAACCAGAATAATAAAACGCCTCGCCAATGGTGGTATAGAGGGAGTAGAGAAAGGATAACGCTTTTACGATTTTGAAAGGGATCTCTTCAATCCCAGAATTTCAGCAGTGCGTTCACGGCTTTCCTTTACCATGTCTTCATTATCGCGCATGAACTTGCGGTAGGACGGTACCATCTCTTTCATCTTCTTCTTCCAGGTATCGGTCTTGGAGATTTCGATGAAGCATTTGGGAAGTAGCGCCAGCATGATCGCAACGGCAGTAGAAGCACCTGGCGAAGCACCCAGCAACGCAGCCACCGTTCCGTCGCCTGAAATAATTACTTCGGTTCCAAACTCCAGGACGCCGCCTTCATCATCATCCTTTTTTATCACTTGTACACGTTGACCGGCATCTTGCAATTCCCAGTCCTCCAGCTTCGCATACGGGACATATTCCCTCAATGCAGCCAGCCTGTCTTCCGGTGTCTGACGCACTTGTTGAATGAGGTAACGGGTTAAAGGAATATTGTTCAACCCGGCAAATACCATCGGTGCTATGTTGTCGATCTGGATAGACTTGGGAAGGTCCATGTAGGAACCATTCTTTAAGAACTTGGTAGAGAAGCAGGCAAAAGGTCCGAAGAGCAGTTCACGTTTGCCGTCGATGATGCGGGTATCCACATGGGGTACCGACATGGGCGGAGATCCGACAGAAGCTTTGCCATACACTTTTGCCCAATGTTTTTCAATAAGCTCGGGATTAACACATTTCAGCCATTGTCCTCCGACCGGGAAACCTCCATAGCCACGGCCTTCACGAACACCAGCCTTCTCTAAAAGAAATAACGAAGCACCACCCGCGCCAATGAAGACAAACTTAGCGCGAATCCTGACCGGCTTCTCTGCAGTCAGGTCTTCGACCTTGACATTCCAAATGGTATCTTTTTCCTGCGACAAATCTTTGACTTCGTGGTTGAAATGGATATTGACGCCGGGCTGTGTCTTCAGGTGATTGAATATACTTCGGGTGAGGGCGCCAAAGTTTACATCCGTACCGATCTCCATTCGTGTAGCGGCCACTTTCTGGTTCTTCTTCCTTCCCCGCATGACGATTGGAAACCATTCTACGAGTGTGTCCCAGTCTTCAGAATATTCCATCCCTTTGAAAAGAGGACTGGCCTGGAGTAAATCATAACGTTTCTTCAGGTACTTCACATTGGCATCTCCCCACACCATGCTCATGTGCGGCACGGGCGAAATGAAATTTGACGGTTCGGGGAGATACTTCTGTTGCACGAGGTAGGACCAGAATTCTTTGGACACCTCAAAAGACTCAGCAATTTTTACCGCTTTGAGTATGTCGATTCCACCTTTGGCGTTGGCCGGCGTATAGTTCAGCTCACAAAAAGCAGAGTGGCCGGTTCCCGCATTATTCCACGCATCGGAACTTTCGCATCCTGCCTTGTCCAGCCTTTCAAATATCTCTATGGTGATTTCAGGATGCAATTCTTTGAGCAATACACCCAGTGTGGCACTCATGATTCCGGCTCCCACCAGTACCACATCAATATCCTTTACTCCAGTCTTACTTTTGGCCATTATTTGGTTAATCAGCATGCAAAATAGTCAGCCAAGGGTGTTTATTGCAATAGTATAATGAGAAAGTCGCAGTTCATCCGTAAACCAAGCATCCAAAATACCACTCACGACTACCATAAAATTCATATTTTCGAATCAATTCCTGACTGGCAAAATGAGTCTTACCATTTTCTTCTTTACTGTCATCTCATTCATTCTGCCTGACCACGTCATTCCACAATCGTGGATACGCATCAACGCCATGGGCTATTCTCCGGAAGGGATTAAAGTAGCTGTCTGGTGCAGTAAGTCTGAGCTCAATCTCACAACATTTGAATTGGTGGACGTTTTAACAGGCAAACCCGTATTTAAAAACTCTGCAGGAAAAGCTTTTGGAAAATATGGTCCCTTCACACAGTCCTATCGTCTGAACTTTACCACTTTTAAAACACCTGGTAAATATTTTATAAGAGTAAATGAGATTCTATCACCTGAATTCACAATTGAAAATGATGTCTATAAAGGTGCTGCGGATTTCATACTGCGCTATATGCGACAACAACGGAGTGGTTTCAATCCTTATCTCAAGGATTCCTGTCATACCCATGATGGATATACGATAGATGGTCCGATGCCCGACAGTACACACATTAATGTGAGTGGGGGATGGCACGATGCCAGTGACTATTTGCAATACTCGACAACATCAGCGAATGCGACCTATCATCTGTTGATGGCGTATCGCGATTTTCCTGGTGTGTTTGGGGACAACCATGCTGCCAATGGATTACTGGTAAAAAATGGAAGGGCTGATGTGTTGGATGAAGCGCGCTGGGGACTGGAATGGTTGTTGAAAATGCATCCCCGCGATGAGTGGATGTTTAACCAGCTGGCTGACGATCGCGATCATATCAACATGCGTATTCCTAAAGAAGACAATCAATATGGTAAAGGATTTGAGCGGCCTGTCTATTTCATCACAGGAGTACCCCAGCAACGCGGAAAATTCTTGAACAACACCACAGGAACTTCTTCGACTG
>DAOMZK010000103.1:0-7492 GCA_035438035.1 Cyclobacteriaceae bacterium
GTGATGAATCACCGATGAACCAGGGCATTGCTCATTTTTGGGAACATATGGCCTTCAAGGGCACACGGAAAAGAAAAGCCTTCCACATTCTCAATCGGCTGGAGTCGCTGGGCGGAGAACTGAATGCCTTTACAGACAAAGAAAAAATTTTGTTTTTCGCGTCCCTCCGGGATGAATATTTTGAACGGGCCGTTGAACTCCTTGCCGACATCACCTTTGAATCAGTCTTCCCCGCCCCACAACTGGAAAGGGAACGCAATGTGATCCTCGAAGAGATGTCCATGTATCATGATGATCCGGAGGGAACCCTGCAAGACGAATTTGATGCTATAATTTTTGACGGCCATCCGTTGGGAATGAACATCCTGGGAACAGAAAAAAATATCAAATCATTTAAGCGCAATGATTTTCGGAATTTTATCAGGAAGAACATTGACACATCAAAAATCGTGTTTACCTGTGTAGGCAATATTGCCAGGGAAGATGTGGTTCGCATGGCAGAGAAATACATGAACCATATTCCCAAACTTCAATCCAGCCAGGCCAGGAAGAAATATTCAGGATATCGCCCGAAGGAAGTTACGATCCATCGCCCCGTAAAGCAGGCGCGTTGTGCCATGGGAAGAACCTCGTATTCACTGGCCGATGGTAAGCGGAATACATTCTATTTACTTACTAATATCCTGGGAGGATCAGGAATGAATTCACGACTGAACCTTTCCCTTAGGGAAAAGCATGGTTTTGTATATTCCATTGGCTCGCAATTCGTGCCTTTCACCGACACGGGGTTATTTGTTATTTCTTTTGGTACCGAGCCATCGCAACTTGCGAGGGGAATCAAACTGGTGCATGAAGAGCTTCGAAAACTGCGAGAGGAAAGGCTGGGCATGAAGCAGCTTGCAGCGGCCAAGGAACAGATCATGGGACAGGTGGCAATGGCCGATGAGAGTAATATCAGTTTCATGATGATGATGGGGCGCACAGTCCTTGACCTGGGAAAAGTGACTTCCCTCGAAGAAATATTTTCCCGTATCCGGGCTACGACTTCAGACGACTTGATAAAAATGGCAAATGAAATGTTTGACCCTGAAAAAATGAGTTGTCTGATGATGGTGCCGCCTAAATCTTAACAGATCGTATGGAATTTATCCAACCCGAAATCAGTCAATATGCCGAAGCTCACACTTCTCCTGAATCAACGTTGCTGAGGCGAATCAATCACGATACGTACAAGTCTGTACATATGCCCCGCATGCTGAGCGGACACCTCCAGGGCAGATTTCTTACTATGATCAGTAAAATGATCCGGCCCCGGACAATTTTGGAAATCGGTACCTATACGGGTTATTCCGCCTTGTGCCTGGCGGAAGGGTTGGCAACAGATGGTAAACTGATCACCATCGATGTCAATGAGGAACTGGAAGAACGGGTAAGAAATTACTTTACAGAATCCGGCAGGGAGAAGCTCATTGACTTCAGAATTGGCAATGCAAATGAAATCATCCCTGGTCTTACTGGTCCATTTGATCTCGTCTGGATTGATGCGGACAAAGAGAATTATTCCCACTACTTTGATTTGGTGATTGATAAGGTATCGCCGGGCGGATATATACTGGCCGACAACGTACTGTGGAGTGGAAAGGTGCTAGATGTTAAACCGGATAAGGATACCCGTGCGATAAAGGGATTCAATGAAAAAATCAATACTGATGAAAGGGTTGAAAATCTGCTTTTGCCCGTTCGGGATGGGATTATGATGATTCGAAAGATTTAGCAGAATAGACGTATATTTGTATTCAATGAAGTTTTTTGCTCCTGCACTTATTTTTTGCGGAGCGGCCGCCTTCGGCCAATCTCCGCAAGTGCCGCATAAAATGCAGTTTGCCGGCATGACGCTCACTGTTCGCGATGATGCGCGAAGGGAAATCCAAAAAGATGTGGATGCCCTTACCCAGAGCCCCCGTCATTTTAATATCAAAGCAGAAAGAGCCAAGACATACTTTCCCATTGTAGAGAAAATTTTTGCAGAAGAACGCCTTCCGGATGATTTTAAGTACTTGTGCCTCCAGGAAAGTGCGTTAATCCCCGATGCTGTTTCGTCATCCAATGCAGTCGGGTTCTGGCAGTTCAAGGATTTTACAGCACGGGAAATGGGACTGCGCATCGATGCTGAGGTGGATGAACGGATAAATATCGCCAGCGCCAGCCGCGCAGCAGCACGATACCTGAAACAAAATAATCACTATTTCAACAACTGGATTTATGCTTTGCAGTCCTATCAAATGGGTGCAGGAGGCGTTATGCGTGCTGTAGGAGAAAAAGATCTAGGCGTGAGACACATGGAGATCACCACAGATACGTATTGGTATGTAAAGAAATACCTGGCACACAAGGTGGCGTTTGAGAACGCTGTCCAGGGCAAGCCCGCACTTGAAGTGTCTCATGTCTATACAGCCGGTGGAAAATCCACCAGTGCAATCGCGAAGGAAGTCTCTGTAGACGAAGCGCAACTGAAGGAATTTAACAAATGGCTCAAATCATCAGTGGTGCCGACAGACAAAGAATATGCGTTGCTTATTCCGCACGGTAATGCGGGCACTGAATTTGGAGTGCTTTCCATAGCCGCTGCAAAATCGCAGCCGGTATCAGCGCCTAATCTATCGAATGCTGAAGCCTTGTCCGTCAATGGAATTCCGGTTATCCGGGCTGCAAAGGGAGAGTCCTGGGCTTCCCTGGCAGACCGGGGGAACATGTCACTAAAAAAATTCCTTCGCATCAATGATATGAGTATTGATCAGCCGCTGCAGGCAGGTCAATTGTATTTCCTGGAAAAGAAAAAGAAAAAAGCCGAGACTGCCTTGTATACACTCCATGCCGGAGACAACCTTTGGTCTGTCAGCCAGCGGTTTGGGGTTCAACAAAAATCTTTGCTGAAGTTCAACGGCTTATCATCTGGAACAAAATTAGCTGTCGGAACGACCCTGTATCTTAATGCCAGGAATCCGGGCGGGCCTCACACATTTGATGGTGCGGTTGCATTGCTGGACGAGGATGAAGTTTTTGCCTGGGATCAAACGAGTCGCCCGGTTAAATCTGTTCCTGGGGAAAACAGTGCAACTGAATCCAGGTTGAATGAATCTACTGTAACTTCAAACTCTACTGAGCGGGTAGATGTATCCGCCACGGAAGAGACCATACATGAAGTAAAACCAGCAGATACCTTATACAGTGTAGCCCGGCAATATGGCGTAACCATTCAGGAATTGATGGAATGGAATGACAAAAAGGACTTTAATGTGTCCATTGGAGAGAAATTAAAGGTTCACCCCCGCTAACCGGTTTTTGTCATTTTAGGCCAATACCTTACTTCAAAATTCTGATTATTTTTTTTAACAGTACTGTAATTCCGGAAAAAAGATAATTTTGCAGCGTTCAAAATTATAGCGGTAACGAATTTAAATGATGATGGCGGATAGCGAAGTAAGAACGATTGATCTGGTGATGCTGGTGGATGATAATGACACCGATAATTTTATCAGTAAGAGAATCATAGAAATTACAAAGTTTGCGAAGCGGGTAGAAGTAAAAAATTCAGGAAAGAGCGCCCTGGACTACCTTGCGGAAAATCAGAATAATCCTGACAATCTTCCCAATATTATTTTCCTGGACATTAATATGCCGGTCGTGGATGGATTCATTTTCCTCTATGAATTCGAAAAATTGAAAGAGTTGGTCCGGACAAAATGCAAGGTTATTATTTTGTCCAGTTCAGATAACAAAAGGGATATTGACAAGATCGTCAATAACAACTACGTGATAAAGTTCATCACCAAGCCATTGACTGAAATGGCGCTGGACGAAATCAAATTAAATAATATCTGAAGGGTTTTAACGGTTTTTGTATTTTTGCAGCCGAAAACTGTAAAAATGAAAAACACCCCCTTTACGTATTGCTCACGGGCAATTATAGTTCTGCTGCTGGCAGCCATTGGTGTGGCACCTTCCCATGGTCAGGTTGTCAAAGTTGACTCCACTTCCAACTGGAAGAAGGCATTCAGAATCGGGATTAATATTAACCAGGCCGCTTTCTCCTCAAATTGGAAAGCGGGTGGTGTCAATTCCTTTGGATTCACGGGCCTCCTGAACTACAAAGCCAATTATAAAAAAGACAAGACTTCATGGGATAATGAGATAGACCTGTTGTATGGAATGGTGAACAACCAGGGCCAGGGCTACCGCAAAACATTGGACCGCATTTTCCTCGATACCAAGTACGGTCACGCATTGAGCGACAAGTGGGATATGTTTCTTGCTGCTAACGTGATTTCTCAGTTTGCCGCAGGTTACAAGTATGTGAAGGACGTCAATGGTGTGGAACAACCTTTATTATTATCGGAGTCGTTGTCTCCAACATTTTTGACTGCAACGTATGGATTTGAGTATCACCCTGCATCCTATTTCAAATTGCGCCTTTCACCCATGGCGCCCCGTATTACTTTTCTGACTAACAATGATGGCCGATATGTCAATGTAGATCCCATTTCTCCCTATGGCGTAACAGTGGGTGAGAATGTTCGCTACGAGTGGTATGCCTTCCAGGCCCTTGCAGAATTCAATAAAGACATTGCAACCAATGTCAACCTGAAGGCTCGGTACATGTTATTTGCCAACTATAAAACCTTGGAGTGGAAACAGGTAGATCATCGCCTCGATATCAATATTGTGGCAAAGATTAACAAGTACATGAATGTAAGTTTTGGTGGTATTATGGTATACGATTACGACCAGGATGCCAGTGCACAGTACAGTCAGGCATTTTCTTTGGGTATCTTGTACTCCTTCCAGAATTTTGCTGATAAGAAGTAATCACGCTATCAGGGTAGTCAGCTATGATTGAAATTCGTTCCGCGACATTTTCAGAAATTCCTGAATTGCGACGCATCGCCATTGAAACACAAATCGATACTTTCGGCGAAGCGAATACCCGTGAGAACATGGATGAATTTATTGCCGTCAACTATAATCTTCCCCAACTTCAAAAGGAATGGTCGGAGGCCGGTTCACTTTATACAATGGCCTGGGAAGGAGAAAAGGCAGCAGGTTTTTCCCGCCTGAGACTTAGTCAGGAGGCCAATCATCTTTTGGGTAGCAACACGATTGAATTACAACGGCTGTATGTCACAAAAGAATTCCAGGGAAGAAAAGTAGGAGCCTTATTGATGCAGCATGCCATTGACTATTCCAGGGGCAAGGGTTTCGATTGGCTATGGCTGGGGGTCTGGGAGCACAATATCAAGGCACAGCAATTTTATTCAAAATGGGGTTTCTCCCGTTTTTCCGAACATACCTTTTATATGGGTCAGGATGCCCAGACCGACTGGCTTCTGAAGTTAAAGCTTTAGTTGATGACTCGTTTTTTAAGCTGATCTCATCATATTTTATCATTTTTTTGAATTATAGGGTGATTTTATACCCTATTGTTCCGTAATTCGGATATAATTCCTGAATAACAGATCATGAGTAAGCCAAAAACACGCTGGATTGTAATTTTTGTTGTACTGGCGGCCCTTCAATTATTGGTATTATTTAAAGGAGGCGATCCTGAATCGGCTACGCTGAATACCATAGATAAAGCCGATACAGCGTGGATGATTGTGGCTACAGCGTTTGTTCTTTTCATGACACCGGGTCTCTCATTCTTCTATGGTGGAATGGTCAGCTTTAAGAATGTGATCTCCACCATGCTGCAGAGTTTTATTGCATTGGGTGTAATTAGTTTACTCTGGTACCTGGTCGGATTCAGCCTCGCATTCGGCGAAAGCTGGAATGGCATCATCGGAAATCCCACGACCTTTTTCGCTTTTCAGAATGTGGGCCTGAGCCCCAACCCTCTTTTTTCTCCCACCTTTCCTTTCCTACTATTCGCCCTTTTTCAATTGAAGTTTGCAATCATCACCCCCGCCTTGATAACGGGCAGCTTTGCTGAACGCGTCAAGTTTACTTCTTACCTGATTTTTATTTGCCTTTTTTCCCTTCTTATCTATTGTCCGCTGGCCCACTGGACGTGGCATCCTGAAGGATTCTTGAGAAAATGGGGTGTGTTGGATTTTGCAGGTGGAACGGTAGTCCACATGTCGGCGGGATTTGCTGCGCTCGCGGGAGCATTTATTCTGGGCAAACGTGAACACAAGTATCATCAGCCAGCCAATATTCCATTTATCATTCTGGGCACAGGCATGCTGTGGTTCGGATGGTTTGGATTTAATGCCGGGTCGGCGTTGTCTGCCAACGGTCAGGCAGTGCAGGCATTTGCGACCACAAATTTCGCTTCTGCCTCAGCGATGATGACCTGGGTGTTGTTTGACGCGCTGGTCGGAAGAAAAATTTCTGCCATGGGTGCCTGCATCGGGGCGGTTGTCGGATTGGTTGCCATTACGCCGGCAGCAGGATTTGTCAACCTCGGACAAAGCATTTTTATTGGTTTTGCTGCTGCCATCATTAGCAACCTTGCGGTATACTACAAACAAAAAACATCCCTGGATGATACCCTCGATGTGTTTCCCTGCCATGGCGTGGGTGGAATCGTGGGCATGATTCTGACCGGGGTCTTTGCAAAAGATGTAGGATTGATTTTCGGCCATTTTGAAACTTTCAAGTATCACATTTATGCCCTCTTCATCGTTGGTGGATTTACTTTCTTCGGGTCCTTCCTGATATTTAAACTGACGGGCCTGATGACGCGCCTTCGTGTTACTCCTGAAGAAGAACGACTCGGACTTGATCTCAGCCAGCATTCGGAAAGTCTGCATGCAGAAGTAAGAGAGCGCAGTGGCGACAGGAAAATGGAAGTGGCGGCCTGATATCTTACTCCAAATACGGCTTGACTTTCTCCAGCCATGCAGGGGTTAAAATGCTGATTCCTTTCAAATCATCAGGCGAGGCAAAATTACCGTGTTGCATCCGGTACGCCAGTATCGCATTGGCTTCTTTGTACCGGATGTAGGGATTAGCCACCAGGTCTTCTATTGCAGCAGTATTGAGATTTATTTTCCTGGATGGCTGGAAATTTTCCAGAACAAAGAATTTCTTTCCAAGGGACCCGATCACCACGGAGTCAAGGCCATACACATCCTTGAGTTGTTGCATCGATACAAATCCGCCAAGTTTGTTTCTGAATGTAAGAATGCGCTTGGATAATTTGGGACCAACACCAAACACAGCGACCAGTTGAATTGAATCTGCAAGATTGATATCGGTCTTTTCATCTCTCTTTTTAGTCTGGACTGGGGAGGATAATACAACGTCTTTTTTCTCTGACGGAATAGCAATCCACGCAACAGCTTTTTTATACCACAACGAATCCATATTGTAAATCTTCAACAGATCCGATGGTTTGTAAAACTGGCCCCCTTTTTCGCGAAAGCGAACAATACGGGTAGATAGGAATGAAGACAACCCCAATTCCCGAAATTCATTTTCTGAAATCACATTC
>DAOMZK010000104.1:0-7460 GCA_035438035.1 Cyclobacteriaceae bacterium
GATGGGCCGGAATAAAAATTACTCCATATTTTTTTGCCAACACCACGTCACCCGGCAGTACCGTTGCGCGGCCCACGCGGATGGGTGCGTTGATAGATGAAAGCATCATTTGAAAAATAAAGGACGGATCTGATCCTTTCGTCCATGCGTTGAATCCTTTGATCTCACTGAGTCCTTCCACATCGCGAACCGATCCGTAGAAAATTACACCGCGTTGGGATTTGGCATAAATGGAATTACCCAGGTTATCGCCGATCAATGTACCATCGGCAATTTTTCCGTAGCCATCCGCGACATATACATCACCGGGCGTCAACATATCGATGGGCCAGGAATTCGTGCCCCCTTTTTGCGCACGGCTTTCAAGTTTGCCCTGCTCCTTTACATAGTTCTGATAATCGGGACGAAGCGGAATGTACTGAGCTGTGACCACGCGGCCGGTCATGGCGCTGTCCGGCCAGATGATTTCCCAATTGCCTTCATATTGATTCATGTAACCCTTGCTCCTCAGTACACCCCATGCTTCTTCCATGGAAATATTCTTCAGACGGGCGAGAATGGCATCGGAAACTTTTGGTCTGCCGTCGGGAAAACGTTCCCCTTTCCACTCAGCAGTAAGACCTTTGATGTATTCAGGTGAAGAACCCACACGTTGACCGTAGGCAAGGATACTGCCTATTGCTAACAGGATTACAAATGAAATTCTCTTCATTATTTTCTCTGGCGGTTAGGTTTCTAATGTTGATTTTAAGTTAATCAACTTTAGTGGGAAAGCTACCTACATCGGCAGGAAAATTCGCACCATCCGAATAAATATACTGCCAGTTAAGTAATTGATTTTTTACTTCATTTTTTATGCATTTTTTTCTGATCCCTTGTCATCACGAGTAAACAGCAAAAAAGAAGGGCAACCATTACTGGCTGCCCTCTCATTGTAATGAAAATCAAATTTACTTAGCCCAATACACTTTTGTACTGAGTGCATCTGCTCCCATAGCAGTAATGGCATCGGTTACGTTTTTCGTATTCACCAAAGTCTCTGAAGGAGGATACGTGAGGCGTTGAATAAAAGAACCCGGTACTGCACTTCCTGAGAATGGATTAGGTGTCAATGCCGGCTGTCCGATTCTTCTGAAATTAGCCCATGCTTCAGGTCCATGAAGGAATGATGCCAGCCAATATTGATAGCCGATCTTCGGCAGGTCTGTCGCCAGTACACCGGCAAGGGATGTCCCTGGGTCAGCGAGATAGGCGATTCTGTCTGCATCTCCAACAGGAATTGCGGATGCAGCATCATAGGAAGCCATCTGATCGAGGTGGGCAATGATTCCAGCACGGAATAATGCATTAGCTCCCGCTGGTGCAAGGCCACCTAATGAGCGCAACGCAACTTCAGCCAAAAGCAGGTTATTTTGTCCAGCAGCCACAAGGAACATAGGAGATGTTCTTTTCACAAGTCTTGTTCTGTCTACCTGGCTGAAGGCAAAACGAGTTCCACCACCAGGCAAAGGTAACGCACCTGCAGCAACATCGGCCGCTCCATCCGTACTGCCAATAGGCATTCCGTACTGGTTAGCCGGAACGGTTGTAGCCACACCCGAAGTTTGTGTTGCACCTGAAGTGGCGCCCACAAAGCGAACTGCAATGGCCTTCAGACGAGGATCCAAAATGGTGGGTCCTCCGTTAGCTCCGGATAATGTACTGGTGCCTTGAAGTGATTTAACAAACACATCTGACATGTAGAAGTTGGCCGCTTCGCCACCATTCACCGTATTGCCAATACCATTGACAAAGTTGGCATCGTGCCGGATGACTGCATTATCCGCATTGGTTACAATTACACCACCATTCAGCGTGACTGCTGCATTGATTGCTGATGTGGCCTTAGGTAAATCTTGTTTTATCAGTCTCATTCCTGCTCTCAGCAAAATTGAGTTACCGAATTTTTTCCACTGCGCGATATTGCCGGAATACAACACATCTGCAGTTTCAATTTTTCCTGCAGGATCCAAGGCGGCAACAGCAGCAGTCAACTCATCGATAATCTTGGGATAGATGGCTTGCTGGGTTTCATACTTCGGGAAGAAAATCTGAGCAGTATATCCACCCCCTGCTTCTCCATAAGGAATGTCACCATAGGTATCCGTCAGGATCATAAATGCATTGGCCTGAACGATTCTTGCCATATTCAAAAGATTGGTTCTTAAACCAAACGTTTGCGATGCTGGCGGAAGCTTCTGGTCATTCGTAATCCTCACGATAACGTCGTTCGTATACTTGATTACGTTCTGGTAATAGTTTGTCCAATTAGCTGGTGTATTATTCACCACCACCTTGTTAAAATTACCACCTTCCAATACACCGGTATTGGATGAAAACCACTGTTGAACAATGGCTATTTCATAAATAAGGCTTCCCGTTGGAGAAGAATTGATAATTGCAGAATTCAATGTGAAAGCAGGATCAACAGAAGTCGCCCCTGTCTTGCTTACATTCAGCGTATCAAAACCGCTATCGCATGATGCAGCGATCACCAACGACAGAGCCAGAAAACAAAGTTTAAATATCTTTTTCATGATTCAGTCGTATTAAAATTTAACATTCAAATTGAAACCAAGGCTCCGGGTGGTCGGCAAAGTAGGAGATTCCATACCCACTACGTTGTCAGAGCTATAACCAAACGCTTCCGGATCGATGTTAGGTACCCATTTTTTGATCATCAACACATTGTTGGCTACAAAACTGAGTTTCACACCCTTGATGGCAGGTACGCTTTTAAAGAATTTTGTAAAGTCGTATCCGATAGTAATCTGACGAAGTTTCCAGTAGCCCGCATCATATATGACCGGTTCAACCAGACCCTTGGCTCTCACCACGGAGAAATAGTTCTGGTTTGTAGCGGCCGCTGTATTCGGGTTACCGTTAACATCCACACCTACACCCACAACTCTGCCCGGGTCATTGCCATTGGCATCCACAGCACCTCCTTCACGACCAAGCAGTGTCTCTTGTGACAAGCCGTGACGATAGGCATTGAAGTTGGTTCCGGAAAGCATTTTGCCGCCCAGTTTAAAGTCAATCAGGACGGAAATAACCAAGCCTTTGTAATTGAAGGTGTTGGTAAACCCACCCACCCATTTTGGCAAAGCGCTTCCAAAGATCTTTATCGCACTGGGGTTGGTTGAAGTACCCGTCAAAGGAAGTCCATCTGCACCAAATACGATGGCGCCATTTGGATCATCATTCTGTCTGCGATAGCCGTTACCGACGATCTGGCCCATTTCATAGCCTACAATCTGCTGTACGTTTCCATTGAATACGTGGTTACCTACCGTGATATTTTCACCTTTAGTTGTAGTCAACAGACTCAGTACTTCAGTTTTGTTATACGCTCCGTTGAACGTGAAATCCCACTGGAAATCTCCCGTTTTAACTGGAACGACATTGACCATCATTTCAATACCCCTGTTTTCACTTTGACCGCTATTGATCTGGGTTGTTACGAAAGATGATGCATCGGAAATCTGTGCATTCACAATCTGATCTGAAGTAAGCTTTCTGTAAACGGCCAGGTCAAATCCTAAACGTCCATTAAACATCTTCATTTCCAAACCCAATTCTGTCTCCGCTAACCGCATGGGTTTCAAATTGGCATTCGGTACTACGTTACCCAATGTACCCACTGGCTGACCTCCAAAAAGGTTAGCATTAACACCATATATCAACTGACCTGCATAAGGTCCGACATCGGTATCGCTACCAGCCTCAGCATAGGCTACCCGGAATTTTCCAAAATCCAGCCAGTTGGGCTTGGTATTGAATGATTCCGTGAATACATAACTGGCAGAAACTGAAGGATACAGGATGCTTCGGTTGGCTGGCGAGAGTGTGGAGAACCAGTCGTTACGAGCAGTAATATTCAAATAAAGGAATCTTTTGTAGTTTACTTCGGCAGAACCGTAAAGCGAGTTTACCGCTCTCTCAGAGAGGTTATACAAAGGATCTTTGGCGCGTCCATTTTGCACGGTATATAAACCCTTAACAACAAAGTCAGTTACCTGAACGCTGTACAAATCAGACCTTCTGTACATCTGATTTCCACCGGCCGTGATATTCAATCCCACATTGCCAAAATCTTTGGTGGCAGATATCAGGAAGTCAACATTGGTTTCCCTGAACTGGCGTGCTTCCTGAGTAAAGACACCATTCACAAACCCAGCCACCGCAGAATTGATAGAGCCAGGGTTTAAGTTATTCTTTCCTGTCGCAAAGTTGGTTACATCCTGGCTGCGTGACCAATAGTCCTGACCTACGCGCACCTGTGCATACAACCATTTTGCGAAATCATACTTTACAGAAATATTACCGAAAATCCGGTCTCTCAATACATTTTGTTTTGACCGGTCTAATGCCCAATATGGATTTACCCTGTTGGTAAACCGGGAGAAGCTATATTCTGCATCATTGGCGTTCACCATATTTTTCTTCAACTCAGAAAGCGGCATGGTATTGGCCATAGCATACAATGAAGTGGGAATAGAATTATCCTGTTCAGAAACAACAGGAGGATTCGTATTTCTTTCATTCGAATAGTTAATATTTCCCTTAAAACTCAACTTGTCCGTAAGGTCATATCCAAATCCCAAATTGATAGTTTTTCTGTTATAGGTATTGTTTGGAGTAATACCATTGCTGTTCATGTCCGCCACTGAAAGATTCATACCACCCTTGTCGCTTGTGGCATTCAATGCTATTGAATTGGTCATGGTTTGTCCATGACGGTAGAAGTCAGTGATAATACCTTTATTTGAAACATACGGCACAACATCTCCATTGTATAAAACTTGTGTTTTACCTGGAGTAATTTTTGTTCCAAATGACCATTGTCCGGTAACCGGGTTATTCGGAGCGCCTACAGAAGCCGTTCCAATCCCGTTTTCACCCTGTCCATATACATATTGATAGTCGGTGAAATCCAAAGGGGTCTCATCTGTAAAGTTCATATTATAAGTGACACCAATTCCCTTGCTCGTTCCGCGTGATTTAGTGGTGATCATAATGACACCGTCTTTAGCACGTGAACCGTACAAAGCAGCTGCAGCAGCACCTTTTAGTACAGTCATACTCTCCACATCGTCCGGGTTGATACTGGTAAGACCATCACCACCGTCAGAAGTATTACCACCACCACGATTTCCGATGGAGGCATCACTGCCCACGTTTCCGGGGTTTGTTCCAAAATTGGTGTTGTCAATTGGCACACCGTTTAACACGATAAGCGCATTGTTCTGTCCGTTGATAGAAGACTGGCCGCGGATACGAATCTTGGAAGTACCACCAGGTCCTGTTCCCAATGAAGAAATATTCACACCTGCAATTTTACCCTGCAGTGAGTTCATGATATTGGGAGTGCGGTTCGTAGTAAACTGATCTGAATTCACCTTTGATGTTGCATAACCCAGGCTCTTGGATGAACGCTCAATACCCAATGCCGTGACCACCACTTCTTCGAGGGCTTTTACGTCAGTTGCCATTGATACATCAATGGTTGACCGTCCTGATAATGCCACTTCCTGCTGGGCATATCCTATAAAGGAGAAAACCAGCGTTGCATTTGCGTCAGGAACAGATAACGTGTACTTACCTTCAGAATCGGTAATAGTACCCGTAGAGGTTCCTTTCACAACGATGTTAACCCCGGGAATCGGAGATCCATCGTTATCTTTTACAACACCGGAAACAGTTTGAGACTGATCGTCTCCAGCGCTAAAATCAGTAAGAGAATCGCGGGCTTCGCCAATTTGTGGCTTCACCAGCAAGCATACCATGAGTATGCCCAAGCAAGCGTAAAGTTTTCGCATAGAAATTGAGATTAGGGTTTATTTGAGTTTGAGAGAAGCCTTTGACTATACCAACCACGTACTGTCCCCCATATTCTATTCCTTTGGTATCAACCATTTTATAGGCAACAGAAGTGAAGCGAGTGGGGATTTTGTTGGCATTAAATGTCACCATAACACCACTAAATTATTAATGTTTGACGGAATTGCAATCGATTGATTAATAATATCAACCGTTTTCTAAATTTTCTAATGCGCAAACGATTGCCCTACCTAACGTCCGTAGCAAGGGCCCGCAAACGTTATTTTATTCCAGGTTCCCATTAATCAAGCAGTATTGCTACCCATTGCATCACTAAAATTGCAGTAGACAATTCAGTTGCAATTTTTTACATCTGTGTTTACATAATTTATATGAATGGTTGGTCGCATTGATCAGATCACCACCTCACTTCCTGATAAATAAATTAATTTAGTGCCTGCATTTAAATTCAACCATGAAAGTTTACAGAACAAAAAAGGGAATTATCGTCAATCATAACGATTCATTTTTCCAAATCCAGGAATCTAACTGGGACCAGTTTATCAACCGGACTGGACTTTATCGTTCTATTATTCAAGACATTAATAGTCTTAAAGCAGACCATTCTCTTTCCACAACTGTGAATCAAGAATTGCTTGCCCCAATCGGTCATCAGGAAATATGGGCTTCCGGTGTCACGTATCTTCGTTCCAGACAGGCCCGTATGGAAGAATCCAAAGACGGCGGAGATTTCTATGCCCGGGTGTACGAGGCACAACGTCCTGAACTATTCTTCAAGTCACCCTCCTACCGCGCGGTGGGTTCCGGTGACATCATCAGAATTCGAAAGGACTCCAAGTGGAATGTGCCTGAACCAGAGCTTACTTTATTTATATGTTCAAAGGGCACTATCGAAGGGTATACCATTGGCAATGATGTTTCATCACGGGATATTGAAGGTGAGAATCCCCTCTATCTCCCCCAGGCCAAATCGTATGATGGCGCTGCAGCCATTGGCCCCTGCCTCTATGTGCCTGAAGCAGGCATCAACCCCGATGCCATGATCAAAATAGACATTAACCGCAGTGGTCAAACGTTGTTCACCGGCGATATCTCCATCAACAGGATGAAACGAAAGCACACTGAACTTGCTGAATATCTCTTCAGGGAACTCACTTTTCCTTACGGAACATTTTTGATGACCGGTACAGGTATTGTACCTCCGGATAGTTTCACCTTGCTGCCCGGTGATGAAGTCCGAATCTCGATTGAAGGGATCGGAACGTTGGTGAATTCGGTGAGGCAGTGAGGTAATCAGTGATCAGTGTTCGGTGCACCGAATACCGATTACCGATTACTGAATACATCTCTCAAGGCCGACCCCTCTTCTTCTTGCCTTTGAGCCTATCAATACTATTGGCCAGCGAACGGTACTGATGGTAACAAGCCTTCCAGAGGTGACCTTTTAATGCCGTCTTTAGTTCGGGTTGCTTGTCGAGCCCACCTGAATAAAAGTCTCCATACTCATGATCGATCAGATACTTGTCCGCATACTGCCAAAGCGTATCGAATTTATTAAAGTAATGATGTTGATCATC
>DAOMZK010000105.1:0-7414 GCA_035438035.1 Cyclobacteriaceae bacterium
TCTCTCGGCGCTTCTTTATAAATCGATTGGGCTGAAATGCTTCATCGATCTGATGAGGCAAACGTATACCAGATTGATAGAGTTTCCAAATGCTCCGTTAAAAATTTGTTAAAAATCTTTCACCAAAGCCTTACTTCTGTTAGGAAGCACGCAGGTGACTGGTGAGAAATCATTTCAATCCGCTATTAATAAAGGCAATCTGTCCTATGTGATACACGTCATGCTGAATGATTCCGTGCAACAATGTATAGTATGTGTACTTGAAAGAGGAAGAAGGAACGAGTTCACCAAGCCGTTCTTCTGGAAAGGATTTTATTGCGGCAATCAATTCAGCCTGAGTTGCCTTCAATTCAGCAACAGCATCTTCCCATGCTCCCGCTTTGGGAAAATTTAAATCCTCTGATACCTGAAATGCATCATCTCCCCGCAGTCGATGAATTACAAACTTTCTCCAGGAAGTCATGTGCAATACCAACTCAATAATAGTATGGGATTTTCCAGTGCGTGTTGCTCTTGCTTCGGGGCTCACTTTCTGCAGAATCTCCATGACGGATGAACCATACCACGGCTGACGATCAAATGTTTTCTCCAGCAATCTGGCAATGCGTTCAGTTTCCGAAGTCATGTTGTTTCAGACTTTTTAAGTCAACATTCCTCCATCCACCTGGATAACCTGCCCGGTGATATACGATGACAGATCGGAAGCAAGAAATACACAGGCATCGGCCACGTCATTGGGCTGACCTCCCCGTTTCAATGGAATGGCATCGCGCCAGGATTGAACCGTTTTTTCATCCAGCTTGCCTGTCATTTCAGTTTCAATAAATCCTGGTGCAATGGCGTTGGAGCGAATGCCGCGGGAACCGAGTTCAAGCGCAACAGATTTGGTGAAGCCGATAATCCCTGCTTTTGAAGCGGCGTAATTGGCCTGCCCGGCATTTCCTTTCAAGCCTACTACCGAAGTCATATTAATAATTGAGCCACTCTTTTGCTTCATCATCGGTTTGCACACCGCCTTCACTGTATTGAAACAACTTTTCAGATTCACTTTCATAATCCTGTCCCATGCTTCTTCCGTCATACGCAGAAGGAGATTGTCCATGGTGATGCCCGCATTATTGACCAGGATATCCAGTGAACCAAAATCAGCCACTACCGTGTTAATAAGTTGTTCGGCCTGGGAGAATTCGGAGGCATCGGAACGGTAACCTTTGGCTTTTACACCCAAAGACTGCAGTTCCTTTTCCAACGCTTCGCCTTGTTCAACACTGGAGAGATAAGTAAATGCAACCTGGGCGCCCTGTTCAGCAAAGCGAATGGCAACGGCTCTGCCGATTCCTTTGGATGCTCCGGTGACCAGTGCGGTCTTGTTGGCTAAAAGCTTCATTTTGTAATGTGGTATAAAATGGTTTCGGGTAAAAATACTATTTTTCATTTCATCGAACTGGGGTATATATTTGGTCCCAACTTAATATCATCATCATGGCCAATTACGATTTGATTGTCATCGGTTCCGGTCCAGGCGGCTATGTGGCTGCCATTCGGGCTTCACAACTGGGAATGAAGGTAGGTGTGGTTGAAAAAGCTGAACTGGGAGGCATTTGTCTGAACTGGGGCTGTATTCCAACAAAAGCTCTGCTCAAGAGCGCCAACGTTTTTGAATACATTCAACATGCCAGTGACTATGGTATCTCCGTAAAGGATGCTGCGCCGGATATGACTGGAATGGTGAAGAGGAGTCGTGATGTAGCAGCCGGAATGAGTAAAGGGGTACAATTTCTTTTCAAGAAAAATAAAATTGAACAAATAGCCGGTCATGGGAAATTGAAAAAAGGCGGCAAAGTAGAAGTGACGGATGCAGCTGGCAAAAAAACGGACTATGATGCGAAACACATCATCGTCGCCACCGGCGGGCGTTCACGCGAGCTCCCCAGTATGAAAATTGACGGCAAAAAAATAATCGGATACCGCGAAGCCATGGTGCTGCCCGAAAGACCCCAGCGGATGCTGGTGGTTGGTTCAGGCGCCATCGGCGTAGAGTTTGCTTATTTCTATAATACCATCGGCACAGAAGTTACGATCGTGGAATTCTTACCGCGTATCGTGCCTGTAGAGGATGAAGAAGTTTCAAAAGCTCTGGACAAGTCATTCAAAAAAGCAGGAATGACAATTCACGTAAATTCAGAAGTCACCAAGGTGGATACCTCCGGTAAAGGATGTGTTTCAACCGTGAAAACTCCTACGGGTGAAATCAAGATTGAAACCGATATCGTTTTATCGGCAGTAGGTGTCGCCACCAATATTGAAAACATTGGACTGGAAGACGTAGGCGTGAAAACCGATAAAGGAAAAGTTATTGTGGATGACTTTGGCAAAACTAATGTCGCTGGCATTTACGCCATTGGTGACATCACACGCGGACCAGCATTAGCGCACGTTGCTTCCGCAGAAGGAATTATCTGCGTAGAAAATATAGCCGGCAAAAAACCAGAACCACTGAACTACAACAACCTTCCCGGATGCACGTATTGTTCTCCTGAGATTGCCTCAGTGGGATACACCGAAGAGGCAGCAAAAAAAGCTGGTTATGAAATTAAAGTGGGTAAGTTCCCCTTCACCGCTTCAGGCAAAGCAAAAGCTGCCGGTGCTGCCGATGGATTTATCAAACTTATCTTCGACGCCAAATATGGTGAGTGGCTGGGTGCCCATATGATCGGACACAACGTCACCGAAATGATTGCCGAAGTGGTGGTGGCCAGAAAGCTCGAGACGACAGGCCATGAGATCATCAAGTCCGTTCACCCTCATCCTACAATGAGTGAGGCCATTATGGAAGCTGCCGCTGCCGCCTATGGCGAAGTGATCCATCTATAAAATTAGCTTCTCCCTGCTACGGAGTATTCACTCCACAGTATGATTATTTACAAGCGATGGTAATCTACTGTTCACGGTCATGACTGTTGCTTCAACTGCTTCATGATGCATTTCACCGATTGATGCGGTCGTTCCAGAATCATATTCTCTTCCTTGTGAGTATTAATCGGTCCGGACCTTTTTAATCCTGAGGGTATGAAAATATCAATGAAGTATTATAGACAGCGGGCGCGCGTGTTTGGCGTATTGCTTGTGATTTGCATTTGCAGCTATTTCATTCTTCGCCTGATTTCCGTGTATTTCCAGTAAACAGTTGCCAGGCATGCTGACTTCCATGTGTCGAAACCGCTGAAGGCGGGATATAATCTTACATTGGAGCGTTATGAAACCCCTGAAATATATCGGTCCAGGCGCCTTTTAATCAAATCTCGTCCTAAACCTTACATGTGAATGGACGTCAGGCATATGATACCCGCTGCCGCGCTTTCATTTTCAATCTTTGCCGTATTAAACGGGAAAGGAGGCAGGAAATGAAAACAAAAATTTTACTGTTGCTGACGGCTTTATCGCTTGGTTTTGTTGCAAAGGCAGAACTCACAGGAGAAGAAATTAAAGGCAAGGTGACTGCAGTAATTGATGGCAACACGATTGAAATTACAGTTTCTGAAAAAGAAAAATATATCGTTTTACTGCATGGCATTGACAGCCCCGATCCGGGTCAGAAGTTTGCTGAAGAAGCGCGTTTGTTGGTGGAAAAATTATTGCTCAATAAAAATGTAACCATATCCATTCAAGGAAAAGACAAAACGGGCAATCGTCTTGGTGACATCCGCGTAGAAGGCGTTCCTGATCCAAAGCGCGAGCTCATTCGCCAGGGATTAGCATGGACTACGGATGTGGATCCGAATGGTGAACTGGAATCTTTAAAGGAACATGCCCGGTCCCAGGGACTTGGACTTTGGAGCGAGGAGAATCCAATGCCTCCCTGGATGTATCGCCGCCAGCAATCAATGATGCGGGCAAAATCCAGCTAATAAAAATCACTTCCATTTTTACGATAAAATAAAGCCTATCATTCAGGCGTTATGTCTGTGCTATGCAAATACACAGGATAACTTGTCTTTTGGCTTTAACTGTTTCTTTTACTGTCGCCCAAGCACAATCTGCCGAACCCAATTCACTCGGACCGGGTAAAAAGAAGGTATTTTATGCCCCCGCCGCTGCGCATATCAAAGCAAAGCCGGTCAATATAAAGCATACTGCCCGATACGAATTCTACAAGCGGGTGGAGAAGGTGGCTAAAGAAAAGCAGTGGGCCTTGAAAAAGCTTTCAAAAATGCAATACTCAGACCGCCGTCATTTTGGCCATAAACGTATCCCTTTGCGGAAATCTCCCAATAAAATGCGGTACTGCAACGAGTGCGGAATCCGTCATTAAATTATCCGGTACATACGGGAACAAATACGATATTTTCATTCGTAGCTTTGCAGGGTGAAAACTCCGCTGGCTTTACTCAGTTTTGTAGCTTCGGTAATGGCATCAACCGAATTGATTGCTCAATCCAAGGAAGAATCCACACCCGCCGACAAGAACTTTCCCACCACGCTCCAACCCGTCAATCCCGTTAAATATTACGGACCGAAAAAAGCCAAGAAGAAAAGTAAAAAGACTGTCACCTACGACGCACAGAACGAATACTATCACAGGATTGAAAATACCTGGAAAGAAAGAGAGAGAAGGGAGAAGTCTTTGGAACGTGGTGAAGCCACCGACTATTTGAAGCCACCTTATTTCGGACATAAGAAACCACCGAAAGTCAGACCAATCGAAAAAAGAAAGTATTGCAAAATTTGTGGCATCCGGCACTAAGTCTTTCAATCCTTAAATCCGGTTACAACGTTAATTGAAGCCGGCGCAGAACCGCATCGGTGATGCGGTTGCCATGCAAATCATGAACCTACCCTACAACCCCTGATACATGAGTGATTTTCTTCAGAATCTTTTTCCAACTGAGGAGTCCGTACCGCACTCGGTACAACTTCCGCAATTTGTCGAACAGCGTGAATATCTTATCAATGGAGAGCTCCGCATCTGGCAAGGTGACCTCAACACGGTGATGAGTCCCGTCTTTATTAAGAAGGGATCCGGCTATGAGCAAAAAGCGATTGGCAATACACCCTTGTTAACTTCCAAAGAAGCATTGAGTGCCATGGATGCTGCCGTCGCGGCCTATGATCTTGGTCATGGTGCCTGGCCGCTAATGACGGTGACTGAACGCATCGAACATGTCGAAAGGTTTTTGGTAAAAATGCGGGCGCAACGTTCAGCAGTGGTGAACCTGCTGATGTGGGAAATAGGCAAGGCACAAAAAGACTCGGAAAAAGAATTTGACCGCACCTGCGACTACATCGTGGATACTATCAATTCACTAAAAGAACTAGACCGCAATTCGGCAAAGTTTGTCCAGGAACAAGGAATCATGGGACAGGTGAGGCGCGTGCCGCTGGGTGTAGCCCTTTGTATGGGCCCTTTTAATTATCCTTTGAATGAGACCTTCACTACTTTATTTCCTGCGCTCATTATGGGCAACACGGTTGTCTTCAAGCCCGCGAAATATGGTGTGCTATTGATCCGTCCATTGCTCGAAGCTTTCCGCGACAGTTTCCCTCCGGGTGTTATCAATATTATTTATGGTCGTGGCCGGGAAACGGTTGGCGCTTTGATGGAAACAGGAAAGATTGATGTATTCGCATTCATCGGAACGAATAAAGGTGCCAATGATCTAAAGCGTTTGCATCCCAAATCCAACAGATTGAAAGCAATATTGGGATTGGATGCTAAAAATCCTGCCATCGTGTTGCCGGATGCTGATCTTGACAATGCAGTTACTGAATGCCTCACCGGGACTTTATCATTTAATGGCCAGCGCTGTACGGCACTTAAGATTCTTTTCGTTCACAGAAAAATTCTGGAAGTCTTTATCAAAAAACTTTGCGAAGGTGTAAGTAAGTTAAAACCAGGCATGCCCTGGGATCCCGGTGTTGGGCTTACGCCTATGGCTGAACCCGGCAAAACAGATTACCTGAAAGGACTTGTGGACGATGCCATTCAGCATGGTGCACGCATCATGAATCCCGGCGGCGGAACGATAATGCATACTTTTTTCTATCCGGCTGTGTTATACCCGGTCAATGAAAAAATGAAAGTGTATGCTGAAGAGCAATTCGGACCGGTAATCCCCATTGTTCCTTTCGAAACGGATGATGAGCCTGTGCGCTATGTACTGAACTCACATTTTGGTCAGCAGATTAGTCTATTCGGTAAGGACTCGAAAAAAATTGCACATTATATAGATGCATTCGCCAACCAGGTAGGTCGTATCAATCTCAATACGCAGTGTCAGCGCGGTCCCGATTCATTCCCGTTTAACGGAAGAAAGGATTCTGCTGAAGGGACACTTTCCGTATCGGATGCCCTGCGTGTATTTTCCATCCGTTCACTGGTAGCTGCGAAGAGCACGCCGGAGAATAAACACATCATTGGAGAGATTCTGAGAAATCGCGAGTCAGCGTTTTTGAGTACCGATTACATTTTCTAGTAACTCAAGCTTGAAACACATTACAATCAAAGTTACCGGACACGTCCAGGGCGTTTACTTTCGCGTCTCCGCCCTTGAGAAAGCTAACGAGTTGGGTCTGAAGGGAACAGTCCGTAACGATGCAGATGGAGGCGTCAGCCTGGAGGCTGAAGGAAGTGAAGAACAAATTGAATTGCTGATACAATGGTGCAGGCAAGGTCCGTCAAGGGCGAAGATTGAAAATGTGACGAGTCGGGAAGGGAAGTTTGTTGGGTATAAGAGCTTTGAAATCGTCAGATAGTTAAAAATCTCAGAATTTCAGATTTCATGTTTCAGAACTCCTTCGTATGCATTAATCTGAAATCATAAATTTTACTTTCTCAATTTCAGACAAGTATTTTTCCTAACTTCAACTCTCTAATATCAATACAAGTTGGTTTTACTTTAATAAGCAATGAGTTCAGTAACCGATTTTGTGAGAAATGAAGGAATCCCGCTTGACCTGGACCTGATCAAAGGCATTCATGTCAACCGAAGTGCGGTCGATCGGCGGGCGGCAACGATAGGCACGCGGAGAACGGTAAAAAAAGAATGGCAGGCGGCCTGGTTGCTGAAGGCCATCACTTGCATTGACCTCACTACCCTTGCCGGTGATGATACACCCGGGAATGTAATCCGGCTTTGCGCCAAGGCAAAACATCCTGTAAGGGAAGATCTTTTGAAATCATTGGGAATGACAGAGGTTCCGCTCACTGTCGGGGCCGTATGTGTGTACCACAACCTGATTGCTACTGCGAAGGAAGCGCTTAAGGGAAGCCACATTCCCATCGCGGCCGTATCAACAGGATTTCCTGCAGGACAGGTCACCATGGAACAAAAAATCCAGGAAATTGAAGCCTCCGTCAGAGACGGTGCAACAGAAATTGATATTGTCATCAGCCGGGCCAACGTATTGCGTTCAA
>DAOMZK010000106.1:0-7407 GCA_035438035.1 Cyclobacteriaceae bacterium
CGATGTATAGTAGAACAAGCGAATTGATTGATCATAAAAGTGAGCAATAGCATAAGCAGTAAGAACGCGGGAACTCTCCAACCATTGCACATCCAGTGTAGCCTGGTACAAATGAATGAATGATTTTGTCAACTGCGCATAGTCATCCAGGAACGCATCAATCGATGGCTTACCGTTTTTGTATATTCTAAACAGCTTACCATCAGTCTGCATCATTTTCTCGCGGAGAAACTTGGCATTCTTAAGAGCCGCGTTGAGATATTCAGGTTTGCCTGTAGCCAGAAACGCACTAGTGTAACCACTCAGCATAAGTGCATTCCAGGATGTTATGATTTTGTCATCCCTGGAAGGCGGTATTCGTTTGACCCGGTATTCCAGCATGATTTTACGTGCGTCATTCAGTATCCTTTCACATTCCCCCGCTTCCATTCCATACTTATTCGAAAAATCTTCCAAACTAAATTCACGAAACAATACATTCTTACCTTTTTCCCAATTTCCCTCTTCTTCAATATTGTAATAATCCACAATCAGTGATGCTGATTTTTGATCCAGCAGTTTTTCCAATTCGGCTTTCGTCCATGCGTAGTATTTTCCTTCCTCCCCTTCACTGTCGGCATTGAGTGAAGAGTAAAATGCTCCTTCCGGGCTGGTCAGTTCTTTTTCTATGAAAGCCAAAGTTTGATGAATAGTATTGGAATATTCAGGATTCTTCGTGAGTTGATAGGCATGTGAATACAAGCTCACCAACTGCGCGTTGTCATAGAGCATTTTTTCAAAGTGAGGAACCTGCCACATTGAATCGTTGGAATAACGGGCAAATCCCCCTGCCAACTGATCATTGATTCCACCTTTTGACATTTCATCGAGGGTTGCCTGAACCACTTTTAATGCCTGCGGGTCACCGGTGAGATAATGATACTGCAAAAGAAATTCCCACATGACCGGCATGGGAAACTTGGGACGGCCTTTAATCCCGCCGCTTTCGGGGTCTAGAGACGGGTACCAGTTATTAATAATCCTTGAATATGATTTTCTATCGAATTCCTGAACCTTGTCAATCTTCAAATCAATCCATTCATCCGACTGCACACCCTCTGTAACGGCCGCAGCACGACGGGTCAGTTCACTTTGATCATTCCTATAGGTCTTCGCAATCTGGTTCAGCACGTTGATCCATTGTTCCTTTGGAAAATAGGTAGCCGCATAGAATGGTCTGCCATCAGGAAGGGCGAAAGCATTGAGTGGCCATCCAGCATTACCGGTAATCAACTGCGCCGCATTGATATAAATCTGATCGATGTCAGGACGTTCCTCACGGTCAATTTTGATAGCCACAAAATGTTCATTCATGATCCGGGCAACCGTGGTGTCCATGAACGATTCCTCTTCCATCACGTGGCACCAATGACAGGAGGCATAACCGATACTGATGATCAATGGCTTATCTTCATTTTTCGCTTTTGCCAACGCTTCTTCACCCCATTCATACCAATCAACAGGATTGTCGGCATGTTCCTTCAAATAGGGACTACTGGCATGGGCAAGGTGGTTTATGAATTTTGATTCCTTTGGCTTACATCGTATTAAGATGGCCAATACACTACATGCTACCAGAATGGAAATCAGTTTTTTCAATGTGCTCTTGTTCCTGAGAAGGCTATTAAAAGTTTCCAGCAGCAGCTGTCGCAGATTCAATACTCCGCTGATTTTCACTGATTAACACACTGATTCTCTCCGACAATCTGCGACTTCAATCTGCGTAAATCTGCGCGAAATGTATTCCATATCATTCTCGGGGGACTACTTACTTGAAGCAACGGTCTTACCTACTACTTTTCCTCTCAAAGTAAATAGTCTCAGTTTATCGTTATTAACTCCCACAAGTATGGACCAGTTGTTACTTGTCTTAACCAACTGAATATCCTTCACGTTGTAAGGAACAAATATTCCGCTCTCGGACGACTTCACACATTTAAAATTCAACTCACCTTGTCCCAGCATGAGCACCCCGGGGGACGCATCTGCAGGCGTGGTCTCCACTTCGCTGTCGAACTTATTCCCGGCAATGAAAATATCTTTCTTCCCGTCATTATTAAAATCCTGAACGATTATTCCGGTAATGGCGGAAAGTTGTGTCTCTGTAGGCATTCGCTGAATCTTCATCTTCCCATTGTCATTAATCAGAATCACACTTGAAAAAAGGACAGCCTTCTCATGCATGGCGCTTTCAATGTCCTTGCCGAGAATGCCAGGCAGGTCGGAATTGGCAAATGCACTGTAGGTCGGAAATTTCTGGGCAATGATCGGCATTTGTTGGGATGTGCATTCACGTCCACGGATAGGAACGAGCAACGAGTCATGATAGAAGCGAGCCAGGAAAATATCATTCGTGCCGTTACCGTCGAAATCCCTGGCATACACCTGAAAAGGTTTGTCCTGGCTGGCTTTGAATTTATAATTCTCGCCAATATTGCCGAGCAGCAGGTCCTGGTCACCATCGCCATCCAGATCATCGGCAACAATTTTATTCCACCACCCTTGGGTATTCTCCAGTCCATACTTTTCTGTGACATCGGTCAACCGACTATTATTATTTTCAAAAACCGTGACGGGCATCCATTCTCCAGCCACAATCAGTTCTTGTTTCTTATCTCCGTTTAAATCAACCCATACGGCGGAATTTACCATTCCGATTTCTGTAAGTCCCGGCGCCATTCTTTCTGTGACGTCTGTAAACTTTCCTTTTTCATTTATGAGGATGTAGTTCTTCGGATCTTTGGGATACGCACCAAACACAACCTGACCCCCTCTGAATAAATCCAGGTCTCCGTCCCCATCAATGTCAGCAGGTGAGACGCATGAACCACTGCTCTTCACGTTCACAACATCAGACTTTGTGAAATTGCCCTTGCCGTCATTTTGATATAATCTGTCGCGATACCATTCTGAACCCTGCGGATATTCAGCCCCACCACTGACCACGTATAAATCAAGGTCGCCGTCATTGTCAGCATCAATGAAAAGACTTCCCATATCTTCAAAAGCCTTGTCTTTTTCAAATGCCTGAACCATTTGTAATGTCAGTTTGCCGTTGCGTTGCACATACAATGCACCAGCCTGACCCGCCGCTCCACCAACGTAAAAGTCATCCTCGCCATCCTCGTTCACATCGCCAACTGAAATAAAAGGTCCGCTTTTCGAGAACATGTGCGGGAGAAGAATCTGATCCTGGTATTCATTAAAGTCATTCTCACGGTGCAGGAATTCCTTTGAAAGCATTTCACTAGTGGTTTCCGCAAATAATGGACTTACTACCGAGCCTTTCCATGCGGCTGATCTGGCTTCGCTGTATTTGACTGTTAATGATTGATTGGATTTAGTCTCGCTGAAATGTGATTCCAACCCATCATTCCATACCACTTTAAGGCTGTCAACCTTGGGAGCTCCGCCAAGACCAAAGTGCACGACCGGATCATTGGATGACAGGTAGCCTCTCACCGTCTTATTCTCAAAGTATTGAATCCCGTCTTTCGAATAAATCGTCACCTTTGTCCCTATTCCATCAGTGTTTCCAGTTGGCCCTATCAATTTGATTTTCAAATAGTTATTACGATCTGATGAAGTGTTTTCATAAATGAATGATTCTTCATCGAGGTTACTGACCACTAGCTCCAGGTCGCCATCATTGTCTAAATCAGCAACCGCCGCTCCATTAGAGAAACTGGGGTCTGAAAGTCCCCATATATCCGCCACATTTTCAAATAGCAAGTCGCCCTTATTTTTGAAAACATAGTTCTTCACCTTAATCGGTTCATAAACAGAGATAAAATCCTTAAAGCCTTTATCCAGCATCTCTCCTGGTGACTGGTATTTATCTCTGTTGTTGCGAACAAATTTGGCCAGCTTCTGCTGAAGATCCCCATCAAAAACATCACGGCGGTAACCGTTGGCAACGAAGATGTCACGGTCTCCATCATTGTCAAAATCATTCATCAATACAGACCAGCTCCACTCTGTTTTCGCAACACCGGATAACTGTGAAATATCGCTGAAGAAAAGGTTGCCCTGATTGAGGTGTAAGGCATTGTGCATGTACTGCTTATGCATTCCGCCTTTAACAATATTATTAAATCCTTCCACATCCATAGAAGGCATAGATACTTTTGACCGCTTGTAGTCTTCCGGGAGCATTTCACTGACGAATATGTCTTCCCAACCATCATTATTGATGTCCGCCACGTCTGTACCCATCGAATACATCGAAATGTGATTGGTAGCCGATTTGATCATCTCCTTGAATGTGCCATTCCTCTGGTTGATGTAGAGATAATCACCTTCTGCAAAGTCATTGGCAACGAAAATATCCGTGTATCCATCGTTGTTGACGTCCGAAGTAACGATGCTCAATGCATATCCAAAGTTGTTGACAATCCCCGCTTTGACCCCCACTTCCAGAAATTTACCATTGTCATTCCTGTAGAGCCTATCCCGGGTAGATGAGGATGTCAGTTTCTTTTGTCTTACCATTTCAGAAAGTGGAAGGTCAAAAGTATCGGGGCGGTTGGTGATATATACATCGAGGTCGTTGTCATTATCCATATCAAAGAATGATGCATGGATGGAATAGCCAGGTTCTTCGAGGCCGAATTCTTTGGCTTGTTCTTTAAAAGTCAGGTCGCCTTGATTGATAAACAGCAGGTTCCGACGCTGGGCTTCCTCATCATGGTAGCCGCCTTTGCAAACATAGATGTCCAAAAGTCCATCTTTGTTGATATCCACCATCGTTACTCCGTTGTTCCATTTGCCATTGCCCTGCACGCCGGCCGATTCAGTAATGTCCTTGAATTTCAAATTCCCCAGATTGAGATAGAGCTTGTTGGGGACTTCATTCCCGGTAAAATAGATATCGGCCAGTCCGTCGTTGTTGATGTCGCCGATGCCTACGCCACCTCCGTTATACACGTAAGCAAAAAAGTCAAAGAAGTTGTGGAAATTTTCGTCTACGGAATTAGTGAATGTTACACCACTTTGAGCGGAAGTGATCCTCTTGAAAACAGCGGGCTCGGTCGAAGGCGTCCCATTAGTATCTGTCTTTTTACTGTCGCATCCCGACCATATTGCTATCTGCAGCAGTATGAACACCACTGAAGAATATCTATTTACAATTTTCTGATGCCGCATAAATCATTTGAACTATTGCCGAAGACTAATTCGAACTAACCCCTTTTGTTTTCTGACCCGTATGAACCTCATACATTTTCCAAACCTGTTGTGCCACATTTCTACCCAGCTTCAGACCTTCAACATTGTCCGCCTGGATGTGATACCCGCCCAGGACGCGAGACATTCCCGCCATATTCGCAGTTTCAGTAAAAGTCTTGAATTGCAATGTCACGGAATCTGAAACATGCTCCGGTTCGGTCAATGCGCCGGGAGCCAGTTTTACCTCAAGCCCAAAGTCGTCCGTTCCTGTATATAGTCTCAGCATTTCGGCACATGCTCCGCTGACGCAGCTGTGCCCGGAAACATAGCTTGGGAACGGCGGACAAAGAAATGTTTCTGGAGAATACGGTCGCCAGTCCCGTCCATTCATTTTCACCATTCCTTTTTCAGGACCGGACCATCCGGTAATTTGCTTATCCTTATAGTAGTCGTGTACCAAAGCGTATGGGCGCGCATAATCATAGTACATCTTGGTGTCCCAAGCGGCAATGAAGGCGTCCATGGCAGCGGATTCTACTAGAAAATATAGTTTGACATCTTCATCCAATGTATGATTGTCTCTCACCGAAACATTCTGGGCAAACATAAACCAGTGACCTGCCTGTTGTACAGACTTGGGACCATCTCGCATAAATTCGACCAATGCTTTCTGTTCCGGCGTAAGATTAGCCTGAAGATCAATTACTTCTTTTATCTCTGCTGCAAGCTGAATTGAACCGATAGCTGGAGGAGGTCCAGGCCGGAACTGCGAAGCAGATTCCATGCTTATCGGAATTACATTGCCCCAATGCGGTGTCAGACAGCCCGGGGCAAACTTCCCTCCCTTTCCGTCTGAAAAGTATTTTGGCTGCCAGCGTTTTAAATCCTTGAGAATATCGGCGCTGTTAACAGGTTTGTATCCGGTGTAATCAGAGTACAATGCCCCGCTGGAATTCGGCGCATCTCCCCGTTGGTTCGAGCCGTCCTCCAGTCTTGATTCGATGACCATCCTCGCGGCAAGATTTCCAATGCCCACCGGAGTGTGAGGATCCAGCGATTCATCATCCGGATCAAGTCCCATCTCCGTCATTTTGCTTTTCAGCAGAACAGAATCAGAAAAGTAAAAGTCGCGCATCGCCCTGTATGCGGCATAACTGATGGCTATTTCCTTGTTCTTCAGGGTTCGTTCAGACTCAGGTTGCCGGTCTACATTGGTGAGGAATAATGGCGTAGCGGTTGAATCGTAACGGCTCCAGGCATCGAATACCGCTATCCACGTAAGTCCAAGTATCCTGGAAGTCACCGTTGGTCTTGGCCGGAATTTCTCAGTGTCATTGGCTGTACATTCCAGCGATATTTTTCCCCAGCGATATGCCCTGTTGCTTTCTCCTCTCGGTTCTATCGCACTATTCTGATCGGTTTCGGTCTGGGAAGTGGAGCACGATTGAACCGCAAGCAATACGATCAGGCTGAACCGGAAAATCTTATTCATCGAAAAGCAATTTGCCAGTATAAAGTTAGCGGATTCGAAAGGCTTAAAAAAAATGTAGGCCGAAGAATATCTTCGGCCTACATCTCATTCAAATTAGTTTGAACTTCTAATTACATGAAGGACCGCCCGGGTAACCACAATTTTGTACAAATGAACCGGCAGGCAATGTTCTGTCTATCTGTGTCTGCGGATAAGGTCTGCGTACGTGATAGTCCTGAATGTAAGCCACTGCAGGAGGCAGATACAGTTTCACCCTTGAAACCAGTTTGCCCATCCGCACCAGGTCATACCACCTGTTTTGCTCCGCATCCAATTCCATTGCGCGTTCATCCAGGATGTAGTCGAGACCTCTGGCTGTGACATCAGCAAGCGTTGTGGCCGTCATCGCCGCAACCTGTCCGGCTTTGGCAGCTCGTGTTCTTACGACATTAACATCAGCCGCAGCAGATGCAAAATTTCCTTTCTTCACATAGCCTTCGGCACGCAGAAGATACACATCTGCAAGGCGTGCAATGAACCAGTCTCTTGAACCTTCCATCCACTGGATAGTTGGTCTGCGGGGATCCGCAAACTTATTGGTATGTGCGAAGTTGAATTCGTCATAGCTGGTTGAAGTGCTGGCAGGTCCATTTACAAGATTAGGAGTTTTGGTGAACACTTTATATCGAGTCTTTTTAAGCTGTGTGAGCGTCCATTTTGTTTCATTACCT
>DAOMZK010000107.1:0-7345 GCA_035438035.1 Cyclobacteriaceae bacterium
GGAAACGAATAATATTATCGGCGACGCGGGTCCACATGGCTATTTAGAACCGGCAAAACTAAGGAATTTTAGCGTCTATGGATGGCCGTCAGGGCCTAAAATTAACCATCCCAAACAATTCGGTAAGTATCCCTGAATCTAGCTCAGCGAAATCCCTTTGATCTTCCGGAAAAGCGACAACGCATGCCTGTCCGTCAGGCCGGATATAAAATCAACAATCGGTCGGAACATCATGTAATCCGATTGACTTTCTGCGATCGCCCTTGACACTTCATGGGGAAATAACAGGGAGAGGTTGTTGTATTTCCTGGAATGTCCTTTTGTCTTCAGCACCTTTCCTGCAAAAACAAACTCCTTCATCAATCCGGGCAGCACTTCGTGTCCTGCCGCTTCAATCTCCACCACTTGTCGTGCCCTGTAAATTTTCTGAATCGATATTTCACTGATCCGCCGCAGTGCATCTTTGAATTCACACAGATCAGCCAGGGCATGGTCAAATTTCCCGTCGAGAATTTCAGTTTCATGCTCCAGAAATACCTGGGTACACGCATCAATCAGTTCGCCAATAGTCAAGGCCCGCAGGGTTCCCAGTTTTTTATTCAATCCATCGCTGCCGGCCAGTTTGCTTCTGTTTAGCTTCTCTTTCAAAATGGGAGCCAGCAATTCCACTGTTTCATCAAAGTTCACCAGGCCCATCCTGCATCCATCCTCAAGATCGATGATACTGTAGCAGATGTCATCGGCTGCCTCCACCAGATATGCAAGTGGATGCCTGCACCAGGCATCCGGTCCGACTGACATCAGTTCAAGATCAGCGGCCAATGCTTTAAAGTTCTCTTTTTCACTTTGAAAGAATCCAAACTTCTTCTGACTCTTTTTCCTTTTGTCCCTGCCGGGGAAATGTGCAGGGCAGGGATATTTAGTGAACGCTCCCAATGTGGCGGAAGTGAGTTTTAACCCGTACTCAGCCTGATTCAAAATCCGGAACCCCTGGGCATTACCTTCAAACTGAATCAGGTCGCCCCATTCTTCCTCTAAGAGTCCATTCTTGAAAGCATTGTTTTCAATAAAGAAATCTGAAAGCCCCTCCTCGCCTGCATGACCAAAAGGCGGATTGCCAAGATCGTGTGCCAGTGAGGCTGCGGCTACGATTGCGCCGAAATCGAAAAGTGTAAAATCCTTATTCAACTGGGGGTGGCGTCCCAATATTGTTTCGCCCACTCTTTTCCCCAATGACCTGCCTACACTGGACACCTCCAGGCTGTGTGTGAGTCGTGTATGGACAAAGTCATGCTCCGGGAGTGGGTGTACCTGCGTCTTATCCTGTAATCTCCGGAAAGGATGCGAAAAAATAATCCGGTCATAATCCTGTTCGAATGCACTGCGTGATGATTCAGGAGGACCGGAAACTTGCCCCGGACGGTTAGAAGAGAGAAGTATAGTCCAATTCACATTGAAGATGGTAAGGTATCCCCGCTCATTTGGAGCCAAGGTCAAACAAATTTCATGATTTTAAACTAAACCCCATTTACACCTGTTATTTTTGACATCATGTACAAGGTTGCTGTCAACGGAAAGACATTTGAAGTCGAACAGGAAGCTGAGCAATGGAAAGTAAACGGTGATGTCGTTAACTGGGATATCTCTGCATTGGGCAACGGGCACTTTCACATTCTCAATAAGTCAAAGGGTTATCAAGCAGAAATTGTGAAGATCGACCGCGCAGCCAAAGTTGTTGACATGAAAATCAATGGACAGAAATTTTCAGTCCAGCTCAAAGATAAATTTGATCTTCTTCTCGAAAAGATGGGCATAAATGCATCTGTCACCAACAAAGTGAATGTGATCAAAGCTCCCATGCCCGGACTCATTGTTGACCTTCGGGTTAAAGACGGCGCTTCAGTAAAGGCTGGAGACGCACTGTTGGTACTCGAAGCCATGAAGATGGAAAACATTATCAAGGCACCAGGCGATGGTTTGATTAAAAAAGTAAATGTAAAAAAGGGCGACCGCGTTGAAAAAGGACAAATGCTGATTGAACTATAATCCTGAATGGAAATTAATCTGGATAACCTAAAAAAAGTCTTTGATCAGTTGAAGCACATTAGCCTTCTTCAGCGACTCTTTGGCTGGGGCAGCGTGAAATCACAATTGATTGAAGCCAATGGTGATCTTCAGCGGTTAATTACAGTTGTTGAAAATCTGAAAGTTGAAAACAACAAGCTGAGCAATTCGCTGGAAGTAGAAAAGGTCACAGCCAAAAATCTACAAGAGTCCATGCAGAACCTGACGACGGAGTTCCAGGTGATTAAAAAGCAAAATGAGATTTTCGTCGGCGAGATTGCCACGTTAAAAGAATCCAATCAAAGCTACCTTAAGCGCGGACGTGAATTGTCTACTGATTTAACCGCTGCCAACGCGAAGTTGGAAAATGCGGAGACGAACCTTCAGCAGGCGCGAACACAAATCGCTCAATTTCAGAAGGAAGATGAATTTAGAAAAAATGAACTCTCCAACGCGATGACATCGATGGGGAAAATCCAGGAGAAGATTCAACGCGATCGTGAACGGGAAGTGGAGGACAAAAACAACAGGGAGATCGAGCGGATCAGGAAGATGAAAGCTACCTGGATCAATCATGAAGACAATGTAAGAAACCGGATTAAGGCGATTTGCAACCAGTATACCATTGAATATGTGGAGAAGGTTCCGTTCAAAGGCAAACCCGACAACACATTAAAAATCAACAACGAGTACATCATTTTCGACGCCAAGAGCCCTGCCAACGATGACCTAACCAATTTCCCCAGCTACATCAAAAATCAGGTCGAAGGCGGGAAATATGTAAAAGAAGATGATGTGCGGAAAGAAATCTTCCTGGTGGTTCCATCGAATACCCTGGAATACCTTGAAGAATTTGCACACCGGCTAAGTGACTACACAGTGTATATTATTTCCATTGATTCGCTCGAGCCCATTATGCTGGCTCTTCAGCGCATTGAGGACTATGAGTTTGCCGAGCAATTGAGCCCGGAGGAAAGAGAAAACATCTGCCGCGTCATCGGTAAGTTTATTCACCTATCCAAAAGAAGAATACAAATTGACGGATTCTTTGCGAAACAATTTTTTGAATTGGTCTATCGTAGCGAGGCCGATCTTCCCAAGGAGTTTCTTGACAAGGTTATTGATTTTGAAAAATCTGAAAAACTCAACCCTCCTATCGAACGAAGAGCCAAACAAATCAGTGTGAAAGACCTTAAAACTGACAGCGACAAGCTGGAAAGTGAAGCCAATCAGCGTGGCATCATCACCCAGGATTCGATGCTGAGCAAAGAGTTGAACAAACTGCCTTTATATTCTACGGAAAATGATGAGTCAAAGAATAAGGATCAGGGAAAACTCTTTGATCGTGATTAGTCTTCAGCCTATTAACTGACTTTACCTTTCTATATTTCAAAATCAAATACAGATCATGAGAAAATTTATTTTATTAATTGTCCTTTGCCTGTTGGTGTGGTCATGTGCTTCAGTGGGCCCTTCCGGTTCCTGGGACTATAAAGTTACAGGAACACCGCAGGGTGATTTCAACGGAGAATTGATAGTAACAAAAAATGAAAAAGGATACGCTGCTAAATTGAGCAGTAAAGACGGGGAGATTCCCTTCAATTTATTTACTTATGACAAGAAAGAAAAAAAATCTGCCGGTACATTTGACTTTTCAGGAACAACAGTACAGTTCAATGCGAATGTGGAAAAAGAACAGATGAAAGGCACCATGAATGCCGGTGGAATGGAATTCCCATTCGCTGCGTCAAAGAAAAAGTAATGTCACGCATGAAACTCACTTCGGAAAATAAATTCAAGAAATTGATTGTGGTCGGTGACCGGGTATTGATCCGGCCGGCAAAAGAATCTGAAAAAACAGAAAGTGGTCTGTATCTTCCTCCCGGTGTCCAGGAAAAAGAAAAAATTCAAAAAGGTTATGTAATCAAAGCCGGGCCAGGTTATCCCTTACCCATGCCCGCCGACGATGATGATTTATGGAAGGGAAAGGAAGACCAGATAAAATACCTCCCCCTCCAGGCGCAGGAAGGCGATTTGGCCATCTTTCTTCAAAAGGGCGCAATCGAAGTGCTGTACGAAAGTGAAAAATATTTTATTGTACCACAGGCTTCAATCCTGATGCTGGAAAGGGAAGAAGATCTTTAGAAAACTTACAAAAAAATGGCAGGCCTTTCCTTTGATGTCCTCCGCGTAGGTAAAAAATACCGCCTTGTCAATTACCATGACCGCTATGATTTTGAAATTGAAAGAATCCAGGAAGACGGCGACTTCAGGGTGAAAGACATTCACACCCTGGAACGTTACCTGCTTAAAGATGCGTTGAAGTTTGGAATGGGTACTGACTTTGAAATCCGTGAACTGGATTGATTACAAAGTCATTTGCTCACTTTCATTTCGGAGATCCATTGCCGGATTAACTTCACACCTTCAGCATGAACCATTTTGCGTCCTGCTTCAGGCATCATTATGCCTGGATCTGTTGATTCAATCCTGAATTGTAAAATAGAGGCATCAGGGTCTCCGGGAACAATACTATACAAGCGGCCTCCCGAACCTTTGCCTGCGGCCACAGGCGCTTTCCCCACGCCCAGTCTGGCAGGATCTGAGGTGCTGGCCAAAAGAAACAATCCGCTGTTTTTTGCGGGCCCGTCGCTGCGATGACAATGCGCACAATTAACCTCCAGCCATGCACGCGCTCTTCCATTCGTGCTTTCCCTTTCATCCTCGTAGTTAGCCAGGCGTGAGATTTCATTCATCGCGGGCATACCTTCCAGTTTTTCTGATTCATTCCAGAAAGTCAATTGATTTTGCTTGCCATGTGAATAAACATAATCGCGATTCAGCTGCCGGGCAGTTGGGCCAACCGGAACAACTGCATCATTTTTTAAATGACAGCCCTTGCATTGATTCAGATTGGGAACAGAATAATTAATTTCCTTATGGGTTCCATCGAAATGTGTCCAGGCTATTTCAATGTTCTTCCCTCCCACGGTCAAAAAAGCGTCGGTCTGTGCATCATTCCATACATAAGGAAGCGTCTCCCACAAGCCAGACTTTTTAATGAGTAAGCGCGTTTCCAGTATGCGGATGGCATCATCCGGTTTGCGAAAATCAGCGGGATAGTAAAAGTTTTTAATGAGGACTGTCCCCTCCGGAAAATCAAATACCTCATCCGGAGAGTAGGAAGCCTTCTGAGCTGCAGGAATTTTTATGAATCGCTTTTTAAATGCGTAATCAGAAAACAAGGCTGAATTCAGTGCATAAGGAATTACATCATCAACAGGTGAAAGATCTTTCAATGGACCCTTAAAGAATCCATATTCAGAAAGTTTTTCTTTACCAATGGAAGAGACATCCAGGGGCAATTGCTCCTCGGCTAATACCACTGTCTCAGTCTTCCTATTACCACACCCCACCAGCAATAAAAAAAATAATAGCACCCCAATGGCAGGCAAGGCTTTCATAATTTAAGCTTTACCCCTTCACAGTGGAAAGGTTGAGGATTTTTTGAAAGTGACTTAAAATCATTTGCTGCATCGAGGTTGATGACCAGTATATCACCATTATCGCGGATACAGATTTCAGCATCCGGTCTTTTGGGGTCAGGAATTCCATCATACGCCACATCCGGAGGGTGACCAAAAGATTTCAACAGGAAAAGTTTCCCGATTTCATTTTGTAGTGTGGGAAACCAGTGACTGTTCTCAAACTGATTGTGGTGAATGGCAATCTGGTAGGGATAGGGATTGTACAAAGAATCAGCTTTATACTGGTTGTCTACTCGCTGTGCTGAACCTGGTGTGGCGGCTTCCTTATTCAGCGCGGCAACCAGCTCATAGCTTATAATACCCGTACCCACCGTTTTGTTATCGGCAATCTTGTTTTCTGTCAGTTCAAGGTTGTGGGTAGCCAAAATCATAACTCCGGTACCGGGCGGAATGCCCGCTACCACATTTCCCTTGGTGGCAAAATTATCCAGGTTGTTGTCATGGACGTTGTTGTTGTAAACACGGGTGGTATGACCATACATCGTCAGCCCCGGTAAGTCGAACACCAAAATACCTCCGGTATTGTCGTATGCTTCATTTCCATAAATTTTTACCCAACGTGAATTTTCGCTTTCTATACCCGCCACATTCCAATAGGCTTTATTATTTCTGATAATAACGGAATCTGACTGCCCTACATAAATGCCGGCATCCGATGAGCCGATGGCAAGACATTCTTCCATCAGTACATTTTTACAAAGCACCGGGTATAATGCATAGGCACCATTTTCTGTTTTTGGACCATCCGTCCAGGCTGAGCGTATCCTGCGCAGGGTAATTCCATTGACTTCACTCACTTTCAAGTTGTCACCACGGGCATCTTCGATGGAAAAATCTTCCAGCACAATATTGGCTCCGTGTGTTATCAGAAATCCTTGCGCACCTTCGCTTTGATTCCTGAAGGACAAGACTGTTTTTTCAATTCCCTTGCCCCGGATTACAACATTTGATTTTGAGCTCATGTCCAAACCGCGGGTGAACATGAAATTGCCTTCCGGAAGATTCAGGGTATCCCCGTCTTTTAAAGTAACGAGTTGCGTCTGTAAACTTTGTTCAATATTCCGCCAGGTCACTGGTGTCGATTCCCGGGTCGAACAGGCGACCACGATAGAAAGAAGGACCATGAAGAAAAATTTCATTGTTAAATACCGGATTTCTTTTTCAATTTCTGCCGGAGTAATGGGAAGTGCGCGATTCATTCAGTGCTTTTAAGATTATTCTTTTTATTTGATAAATGTGGAATTTCTCATCCACAAATTAAGCCATCCTTAACCAATTTCGTTCAAAACCCATTGAACGTCAAATTTTATAGGGTGAAATTCGATACTTTTATTTTTCAAAAATCAAAACTATGCGAATACGGTTTGCTTTGTTTCTTATTGTTTCCGCTCTAAACGGAATCGCTCAAAATCCTGATCTGCCTTCAGATTTTTTGTCCAGTGAATTTCACAAGGAACGAAGGGTCCAGTTGCGGGCAAAAATGCCGGCCAACTCTGTGGCTGTATTTTTTTCCAATGCCGTGCGCAACCGCGCCAATGATGTTGACTACAAGTACCATCAGAATCCTGATTTCTTATATCTCACCGGATACACCGAACCGCAATCCATGTTGCTCATCTTTAAGGATAAACAGACCGGTGCCAACGGTTCATCCTACGATGAAATTATTTTTGTTCAACCCAGAAATGAAAGAGCAGAGATGTGGACTGGCCGGCGATTGGGTGATGAAGGTG
>DAOMZK010000108.1:0-7311 GCA_035438035.1 Cyclobacteriaceae bacterium
GCCCGATAGCAACGATCTTTGACGGATTGGCTACGCACGGTGCGATTCGGACACCGGATGGAACCAACGGGCACTTGGCAGCATTTTTATTTAACCATCGCTCCAGCCTCACGAGGCCGTTGGTGGCAAAGAAGTTTTGATTGTAATCTTCACCAAACGCGACGACGTTAAGCCGCTTTCCATCCGGCATGAGGACACCTGGTTTTTCATTTGCGGCATCACCGAACCGGAATAGTTTTAATCCTGAAGGCAATCGGGATGAATTTTGTGCTGTTGCACAGTTTGCCGTGAGTATCAGGACAACGAGGATTAGATTCTTCATGGTCCCAATTTAACACATGCTAAACTTTTTTCATCCTCGCCATGAAAAAACCGTCATAGCCTGCGCTGGGTAGTAAAGTGGTTTGTTCCAGCAATTCAAACTTACCGCCAGAAGATTCCAGAAAGCGTTCCACCTGCTTTTCATTTTCTTCGGGCAGTATGCTGCAAGTGGAGTATACCAGCAGGCCGCCGGATCTCAGCATGGAAGTGTATTGCGTGAGGATATCCTGTTGTTGAACGATTACTTTCTCAATAAATTCTGGAGAGAGTTTCCATTTGGCGTCGGGATTGCGTCGGAGGACACCCAGTCCCGAGCAAGGTACATCCAGCAGGAGCCGGTCAGCAGAATTTTCCAATCGCTTGATCACTTTGGAGGAATCGATTGCTCGGGTTTCAATGATGTTACTTGCACCAGCCCGACGGGCGCGCTTCTTCAGTTCATCGAGTTTCCAGGCTTCTGTATCCAGAGCAATGATTCGCCCTTTGTTTTTCATCAGCGCGGCAAGGTGAAGTGTCTTTCCGCCTCCACCTGCACAGGCATCGATCACCCTCATGCCTGAGGAGGGCTGTAAAAATGCAGCGATCCGTTGTGAGCCGGCATCCTGTACTTCAAAGAGACCGTCTCTGAATTGAGGCCGGGTGAAAATATTCTGCCGCTCCTCCAGGATTAAAGCATCGGGATAATCGGCGGGGGCAGTTGTCTCAATTCCTTCCTGTTCTTTCAGTTGGCGTTGTAAATCTTGACGGGAAATTTTCAATGTATTGACGCGCAGCACAACTTTCGCCGGCTGATTCAGGGCGTGGATTTCTTTTTCCCAGGCAGCACCCAAGGCCTTCAATCCCGTTTCATCCAGCCAATCGGGGATAGATTCGCGAATCTTCAGTACATGTTGTGCACGGTCATAATTTTCAAAAAACATCGACTTGTTCAGGTTCTCGAATTCTTCCCAGCCCGGAGGGTCAATTTTGTTCCAGATGCACCATGCCCCCAGTAATCCCCAATAATCGTGTTCATCGATATTGGCCAGGTTGTAGAAAAGCCGGTGCCAGCGGACGATGTCGTAAGTAGTTTCGGCTATAAAGCGGCGGTCGCGGGCACCCCACTTCGGATTTTGCTTCAATACTTTTTCAATGACTTTGTCGGCATAGCGTCCTTCTTCAAAAATCAGTTGAAGGGAATCGACGACGGCTTCAGAAAGGTTGCGGAAAATCTTCAAGGAATTGATAGTCAGGATTAGAATGCCAAAGCTAACAGCCAACCGTCAAAGCCCAACGCCCGGCATGATATTTTGCTGATAACTTCCTAACTTCAACTTTCTGTTTCTTTAAACTCAAACTCATGCAAAGAAGAAAATTCATCCAGAACAGCATTGCCACAATAGCTGCGGCCTCCTTCACTTTCCCTGCTTTTCCAGCCCGGAAAGAAATTGTACCTGCGCAACCTGTCTTTAAACTGAACTATGCCCCCCATGACGGAATGTTTAAGAATAATGGCGGTGCCGACTTCACCGATCAGATTCGCTTTATGTACGACCAGGGCTTCCGCTCTATAGAAGACAACGGCATGCTCAAACGAAGCGTCGAAGACCAGGAAAAAATTGGCAAGCTTTTGGCACAACTGGGTATGACCATGGGTGTTTTTGTAGTGGACGGCGGTGACAACTGGAAGGTTTCGCTAACTACCGGAAAACAAGAGTTTAAGGATGTATTCATTAAAACTTGTAAAACTTGTGTAGAAACGGCCAAAAGGGTCAATGCAAAATGGATGACGGTGGTACCTGGCTTTTTTGAAAGGAAAATACCGATTGGAATACAAACCGTGAACGTCATAGATGCCCTGCGCCGGGGAGCGGAGATCTTTGAGCCTGCCGGTCTGGTGATGGTGTTGGAACCACTCAGTGACACACCGGAGTTATTTCTCCGTACCTCCGATCAGAGTTATGAAATATGCAAGGCCGTGAAGAGTCCCGCTTGTAAAATCCTGTATGACATTTATCATATGCAGCGCAATGAAGGCGACATTATTAACAATATTGATTCCCACTGGGAAGAAATTGCTTACTTCCAGATTGGCGATAACCCGGGACGAAAGGAACCCACTACAGGAGAAATCAACTATAAGAATATTTTTAAACACATATATGATAAGGGCTACCGCGGTATAATGGGCATGGAGCACGGCAATTTTCGTGAAGGAAAAGAAGGAGAGATGGCTGTAATTAAGGCCTATCGCGAAGTGGATAGCTTTTAACAGTTTTTGATGTGAGGAATGAAAATCGAGAACTCTAACAAAATTGAAATATTGATCGTATGAAACTCTTGATAACCGTCGTATCCGTGTTGTTGAGCATCGGCGTTTCCGCCCAGGACGACTGGACGAAGAAACTTTTTAAGGATTTGGGTGATAGCGGTGCCAAGCAAAAGGAGAAGCTGGACTCAATCGATTTTCAGTTTGCATTTTCTCAGAATGAGAGCGCTGGCTTTTTCAATGTCCAGAACAAGGGAGAAGGAGGTGCTGGCGCATTGTACATGTTGAAAGACAGAAAGGACAAGACTATCAATGAAATTGCACGCGACACACTTGAACTGGCATTGAGCCTGTATGAGGCGCGCATGTACAAACCGGCAGAAGCGTCTTTCATGAGCGCTAAAAGCTTTATGGAACAGAATAGCCTGACGAGTTCCATAACCTATCTCCGATGTATTTCCGATTTGGGCCTTGTGTACCTGACGCAAGGACGCACAGAGAAAGCCGACTCTAACATTAGCTTCGCGTTGCAAAACAGCGAACAGATATTGGGAAAGAAAAGTGCAGCGTACGCCGCCAACCTCAACAACCAGGCAAAACTCCTCCAGTCCCAGGGTAAGTACAACGAGGCAGAAAGACTTTTTGATGAAGCAGAAGTGATTGTGGGCCAGGTGTTCGGCAAGAATACCATGCAAAACGCCATTGTGAAAAACAACAAAGCCATGCTGTACCAGACCATGGGCCGGTACAAGGAAGCTGTGGTCCTGATGAAGGCGGCTATTGTGGAATCAGATGCTGCGCCAAAAAAGGCCCTGCAGGGGAAAAAATCATTTGATGCCCGGAAATTTGACTCAAACCTTGCACTGTTGTATCAATTGTCAGGCAGCCTCCCAGAATCGGAAGCTACTTTCTTATCGATCAAGAAGATTTTTGAAAACAGGAGCCAGACCAACAACCCCGAGTATGCCACCTTGCTGAACCAGCTCGCCCTCCTGTATATCCAAATGGGCAGAATGGATCAGCCCGAGGCATTATTACAGAAGTCGGCAGCGGTGTACAAAAAGAAATTCGGTGAAGAAAATGCCTCCTTTGCCAAAGTGCAGAATGACTTGGGCAATTTTTACAGGATACAAGGCCGTTACCCGGAAGCGGAAGCAGCATTGTTAAAAGGTGCCACCATCCGTAAATCCACATTGGGAGAAAATCATCCTGACTATGTCAAATCCGTCGACAACCTGGGCGTATTGTATTGGAAGAAAGGTGATCTTCCCAAAGCCTACACCTACTTCAATGAGTCGATGACGAAATCACTCGACTTTATCAACCAGTATTTCCCTCCGATGAGTGAGGCGGAAAAAACAAAATACTGGGATATACTCCAGCCTCGTTTCCAGCGATTCTACAGCTATGCGATCGAAGCCCAGGTAACGCAGCCCAGTATTCTCAATGACGTATATGATTACCAGATTGCCACAAAAGCATTGCTGCTCAGTTCAACCAATAAAATAAAGAAGGCGATACTCGCGAGCAAAGATGAGTCTCTCATCAGTGATTACTTGTCCTGGATCAATCAGAAGGAATTGCTTGCGCGGTATTATTCTCTTTCAAAAGATGAATTGAAGCAACAAAACATTGATATTCAGTCACTAGAAAAGCAGGCCAACGCCGCTGAACGGGCTCTTTCACAGCGCTCCACGGATTTCTCCAAAGCCTACACGTCAGAAAAAATCAGCTATACAAAGATTGCTTCCCTGCTCGGTGACACCGAAGCGCTGGTGGAAATTATCCGCGTAAGATCTTTTGACAAAGACTTTACGGATCAGTCGCGTTACGTGGCGCTGGTGCTCACCAAAGGAAGTACAGTACCCACGCACGTGGTGATGGATGACGGCACCGATATGGATACCCGCTATGCCAAAGCCTATAAAAATTCCATTCTCTCCCGCATTCCGGATACCCGATCCTATGGGGCATACTGGGAGAAAATTGATCTGCTCGTGGCTGGCAAAAAGCTGATTTACCTTTCACCAGACGGAGTTTACAACCAGATTAACATCAACACGTTAAAAAAACCGGATGGTGACTATCTCGAAAACCGGTTTGATATCGTCACAATAGGTAATTCGAAAGATCTCATTGCAATTAAAAGTAAAAAGCCTATCACGAAGAAGGATGCGTTTATTCTCGGATTCCCTGACTTCGGCGCTGCTGCCGTTGCCCTTCCGGGAACAAAAGCCGAGATCGACGGGGTGTCGAAGATTCTAAAAACTTCCGGATATACGGTTGTGCTTAAGGAACAAAAGACAGCTACTGAAGCCAATATTAAAGAAGTAAAAGGTCCTGCGTTGATGCACATCGCCACGCATGGTTATTTTCTTGCCGATGCGAACCTGGGCACCGGTGATGCCATGGGCATTGATGCAGAGAATGCAAAAAATAATCCGTTGCTGAGATCCGGATTGATCCTGGCGGGTGCACCAGAACCAGGCCAGCAGGAGTCTACCGACCTGCAAAGCAATGACAATGGAATACTCACAGCTTATGAAGCTATGAACCTGAATCTTGAGGGCACTGATCTAATTGTATTGAGTGCATGCGAGACAGGCCTGGGGGATGTGAAAGCAGGAGAAGGTGTGTACGGCTTACAACGGTCATTCATGGTGGCCGGAGCGAACGCGCTGATCATGAGTCTGTGGAAAGTGGACGACGCCGCCACGCAAATGCTGATGACCAACTTTTATACCAACTGGACGAAGGGAGGAAACAAACTCAAGGCATTCAAGCAAGCTCAGCTTCAACTGATGGTCAAGTACAAAGACCCTTACTACTGGGGGGCTTTTGTGATGATGGGAATGTAAACCCGATAGCAATTGGGATAAATCTCAAATCCCAAATTTTAAATTCGATCCAACGACAAGCTTGATCCTACCATCAAAGCTTAACGGTTGACGGAAGATACTTTGCGATCAAATCCTCGTAATACGGTTTGAGCTCTTTTACGTTGGGAGGAACAGGATTCTTGGAATACAAATCGTAGGGATTGAATTTACGTACCCAGTCGAACATTTCCTTGTCATGATCATCCAACAGGTGATCGTAGGCGTTTTCCCTGTGCTGCGCGTAGAATGAGTGATAGCGGATCATGTACAATGCCTGGTCAGGCAGATAGTCTTTGGTGATCTGATACAGATATTCATCGTGTCCCCAGGACATGGTTACGTTGCGCAGGCCACAACCATGTTCGTAGATACCGTATTTGGTATTAAACTGTTTGTTGTTAAAGTCGGGATTGCTGCTAAAGAATTCCGGGTAAACGATTTTGTCGGAATACGCACAACCCACGGGAAAGGTATCACCGACAACGGCCCATTGCGGTTCGCCAAAAAGGCAAAGCACTTTTCCCATGTCGTGGATAAATCCAGTCAGTACAAACCAATCGGGGTGACCATCGCGGCGGATGGCTTCGGCAGTCTGGAGTAAATGTTGGAGCTGATCGAGTTCAATATCCGGATCGGAATCATCTACAAGGGTGTTGAGAAACTCCATGGCTTTCCACACCGGCATTTCCTTGCGGTTGAATTGCAGGAAGTCCTTTGTTTTTTCTTTTACAAAATCGTAGGACTGGTATTGGTGATTGAGTCGGTAAAATTCTTTTACGCTCTCGCGTTTGGTGTCTTCGTAGTTTCTAAAATCCTCTTTCGCCTTGGCGGTAACTTCGGGTTCCGGATAGCGCTGGAGCACATCTTCTTCCCATTCTTCAATGCTGTGAAGGGGGTTGATTTCCTTTTCTGAAAATGAGGGTTTCATATTTAAGAGATTTGGAGAGGCGAAGGTAAGGAAAAATAGCTGTTGGCTATTGTACTTTTAACTCTGCTCTTCTATTCAATGCATGCTCTTCATCAGCGCAGATCACCCCATTGCTACACCTATTCAAAAGCAACTCCTCGCCGAAACCAATGGCCGTAATACGGGTGTTGCTTACGCCATGTACTGCGAGATATTTGACTACTTCTTTTGCCCGCTTGTTGGAAAGATCGAGATTGAATTCGTGTGTACCCCGTGAATCAGCGTAAGCGCCTACATGGAGGTGATATTTCTTATTCCGTACCATGTGTTTCGCAATCTTGTCCAGTGCCGAATAATTCTCAGGTTTGATATCCCACTTTTCAAAATCAAACTGAATAACGATTTTTTCAGTAAACTCTTCTTCAAGCACCATATCGTTCACCAATGAGCCGTTCATTATCCCCCTGGTATTTAATTCAAATTCACGGGGAATAAATCCCTTCCTGAACGCACTGATCAGATATTTCTTATTAGGACTCAGCAAGAAATTATAGGAACCGTCTTTTGTTTGAATAGAATCTATTCTTCCATCGGTCAGATTTTTTATGACCACAATCGCATCCTGCAATTTATCCTGCGATTCATTGCTGTAAATTATTCCTTTGGCAAACAACGAATGCTCCCATAGTTTAACAACAATACTATCTCGGCCAATTGTCCGCATATGTGTGGAGTAATGAAGCGTATCCAGCCCGGTATATCCGGCCTTCTCACCTATCAGTCGCAATGCCTTGTCGAAAGGAACATCCAGATAGAAAAATCCCTGGTCATTGCTTACGATTGAGTGTGACCATTGTCCGTCAGTATCGGTTGCTAGTATCTTTGCCTCCGGAATAAATTTTGATGTGTCAAGTTTGTCTACTGTTCTCCCGACCACTGAAAAATATTTTGCATTG
>DAOMZK010000109.1:0-7280 GCA_035438035.1 Cyclobacteriaceae bacterium
TGAGCAGTACGACAACACAATCATTTAACCACGGAAAATTTGGAACAATTTACTACTATGACCAGATGGGAAATATGCGATATGCCAGTCCATTCGTTGATATTGCCGGCAAAAATAAAAGAGGACTAAAACTTCTGCTGCCAACTTTTACACAACGTATGTTTACCGGTCGGTAACCATTCCCTGATTCGTTCAGAATTTTTTAACTTAGTCACTGATTCTATATTAAACTACCCAGATGAAAAAATTGTCTTGTTACCTGATCGTGATCCTGTGTGTCACGACGACCTTCGCCCAAAAGACTGATGTAGAGAAAAAACTCAAAGAAATGGGCCTTGAATTAATTTCTCCACCGAAACCCATGGCCAATTATGTTCGGGCCGTCCGAACCGGCAACCTTGTCTACCTGGCAGGTCATGGCCCGACGAGAGCAGATGGATCCAACTTTACAGGCAAACTGGGTAAGGATATAACGATCGAACAAGGATATGAGGCAGCAAAGCAAACTGGCATTGCCCTGTTATCCTCTCTCAAAACCGAAATTGGCGATCTGAATAAAGTAAAGCGATTTGTGAAAGTACTGGGTATGGTTAACTGCACACCGGATTTCACTGACCAACCGAAGGTAATCAATGGATTTTCAGATTTGATGGTGAGCCTGTACGGTGAGAAAGGAAAGCATGCCCGCTCTGCTGTTGGAATGATTTCGCTCCCTAATAATATTGCAGTTGAAATCGAGATGATCGTGGAGGTCGAGAATTGATTTCTACAATTCTCTTCACGTTATGTTCTTCACCCGTTTAAAGGTCATTACCTCGGCTGACTTTGCCGAGATACTCATGGCTGAAGTGGCTGAGGCAGGCTTCGACACTTTCATGGAGAATGAAAATGGATTTGAAGCCTATGGTGAGGAGGCCCGGATCGATCATGCATTGCTGGAGTCAATCCGGACAAAATACGCGCATGTTCAGCCGCTTCTTTTTTTTACTGATAAAATAAAAAAACAAAACTGGAACAAGGAATGGGAAAAGAATGTGGAGCCCATCATCGTCGAAGACCAGTGCCTGATCCGGGCTTCGTTCCACAACATACCCAAAAAATATCCATACGAAATTGTAATTACACCTAAAATGTCTTTTGGCACCGGGCATCATCAGACGACCTATCTGATGGTGAAGAATCAAATGTCGATTGACCACAAAAATAAGATGGTGATGGATGCCGGATGCGGAACGGCCATCCTCTCGGTGATGGCCTCCAAACGTGGCGCAAAAAAAGTTGAAGCATTTGATATGGATGAATGGAGTGTCCCCAATGGAGTTGAGAATGCAGAGACGAATAATTGTTCAAACATTAACATCAGACAAGGCACCATTCGCGATTTTTTATGGCCAATCCCTTTTGATATCATTCTTGCCAATATCAACAAGAATGTATTGCTTGACGAAATGCAATTGTATTCACAAAATCTTATACCTGGCGGCTTGCTCCTTTTGAGCGGATTTTATGTGCAGGATATTCCGGATCTCGAAGGTGCGGCAGGCAAGGCGGGATTACGGCCCCAACGGCGGGATGAAAGAGAAACGTGGGCGGCACTATTGTTGGAAAAAGTACAGTAAAATATCCGACAAGAATCCAATGGATTCCAGACTGCTGCCGTTATATGGGATGGCGCAAAACAGGGTTAATCCAAATAATTTTACGAATTTCAAGGTTTTACTGCCGTGAAAAGGGTTGTACTGAGCATCTTATTTTCCTGTATCCCTTTCCTGGGTCTGTGGGCACAGGCCAAGGAGGTTTACCGGCTTGCCTACCAGGACAGTATTCGGGTCATTCTGGAGACTAACCAAAATACGGAGACTTCCATGGTGGGTGGTGTTTTTGCCCTGGCCTGGCATAAACTCACCCTCGATCAGCAGGATATCATCAAGCGACAGGCGCTGCTGCTGAAAAAGAAAAAGTATAAAATGTTTCCGCTGATAACGGACTATTATGGCTCCATTGGCTTTGCCGTTGAGAAGGAAAATGTCGATCTGGCCAAACTCAATGCTTTCCTGAAAATAATCGATCTCGTAATTGAGAATGAGGATGCGAAAAAGACGGCAGCCTTTTTTCATTATTGCCGTGATTTCTTCGAATACCATGCTTTCCATTACGAGAAGTCCTTCAGGTTATATGCCCGCGATGACAATTATTCTTTCGATTACATAAAGGATGTCAGCCAGCAAATACCGGACACAACTAAAGCCAGGGATAATTTCAATCAATTCGATAATCAGAACCCATCTCCTCAGGATAACAATACTGTTTGGCAGGATGATACAACGAAAGTTCAAAATGCCATGCCTTCGTGGATGACACCGACTCCACAACCCGTATTAGTCGGACCGCTGATCAAATTTGAAATAGTCACTTTTAATTTTTCTACTCCTTATGATTCCGCATACATAAAGAATACCAAAGGATCATTGATGTTGCTGGACGGGACATTCGTGGGTGAGCGGGGTTCATTCGGATGGGCTCCTGCCGGTCTTGATTCAGACTCCGTACATTTTGAATTCAAGGAATACAATTTTAATGTAGACAAACCACAGGTGAAAGCCGAGCAGGGTAAGCTGCAGTACACCGGGAAGGTGGCTGCCAAGGTGGATGGAGTATTTGAATTCAAAAGCATCAGGCACAAGGATAAGAAGTCCGCTCTTTACCCCCGGTTCATGTCATTCAATAGCAACATTCATATCCTCGGGTTCAGTAATGAAAGGATGAAATACACCGGTGGATTTGCACTTAATGGTCATCGCATTTACAGTTCCTCAGTGAACGGGGACTATGCCAGACTGGAAGTCTTTGGCAAGGACAAAGAAAGAAAGTTTATAGCCCGCTCACACCGGTTTGAATTTGAGGAGGATTCTGTGATTTCCTCCAGAAGCGCGATGGTGCAAGTCTATCAGGACAATGATTCAATATTTCATCCTGCATTGCAAATGCGGTATGACTATGGAAAAGAAAGACTGACACTTCAACGTGACAAGGGTCAGCTTCGCGATGCGCCCTACACTTCGTCTTTTTTCAATGTTGATTTCAGTGCGGATCTGATCCGGTGGAACCTGCGGTCAGACAGCATGAATATCACAGCCATGGGCGGCGGCAGCCAGGCACCAATGATTATTGAATCCATTGATTTTTACAATCCGGATGATTATACCATTTTGAATGGAACAGGATTTAGCTTTCATCCATTAGCTATGGTCGTAAACTATGCTGAGAAGAATGGTGTGCGCGAATTTTATGCCGATGACCTGGCCACTAAACTGAATAAAAGATCAGAAGAAGTAAGAATGGCCATGACCTTCCTGTCTCAGAAGGGGATGATCAACTACAACGGCAACACCGGTGTGGTTCAGGTCAAGGACAAAGCCATTCATTTTTTTGATGCCAAGAAAGGTGAGGCTGACTATGATAATTTAAAAATTCATTCCATCACGGATAAGGCGGCCAATGCCACCATCAACTTCAAGAAAAGTCAAATGACAGTCCGTGGAGTGGATGAAGTGAACGTAAGTGATTCACTGAATGTAATCCTGAAGCCTGACAGCAGCGTCATTGTAATTTTACAAAACCGCGATATCAAATTTGACGGAAAGATTACAGCAGGAAATTTTGAGATCAACGGCAAGGACTTCACTTTCAAATACGACAGCTTCTTTGTCAATCTGAACAGGATTGACTCCATTCGCTTTTATGTTACGGAGACGAATGCCAAAGGTCAAACCACCCGCCGCAGGGTAAATAATGCCATGGTAGGCGCCGACTCAACAGCGGCGGCTGAAGCCGGACTAAGCAGCGCCAGTAAGAAAGCCGGAACGTTGTTTATCAACATGCCCGACAACAAATCCGGGAAAATTAAATATCCACATTATCCTAGACTGGATGCGACTGCCGGAGGGGTCATCTATTTCGACAGAAGTGAGGTACTTGATGGTGCGTATGACCGGTCCGTGTTTTTTGTTGTACCGCCATTTAAACTGGACAGCCTGAACGATGCGGATCCCGGCTCAATTAATTTTGAAGGCACCTTTGTATCCAGTGGCATGTTCCCGAGTTTCAAGGAGAAGCTCCATACCATGACAGATAAGTCACTGGGCTTTACCCATTCCATTCCACCAGCGGGGTACCAGCTTTTTAAATCAGATGGCAAAGTTTATGGTGGACTGAATCTGGATAACGCAGGTCTTCGCGTGACGGGAAAAATTGAATACCTGGCCGCTTCCGTAGAATCTCCCGATTTTGTCTTCTACCCTGACTCCGTAATCGGAAGGGGAAAAGTGGGTGAGTTGAAAGAAAAGCAATTCGGCCAGGTATGGTTTCCGCAAGCCACCTTGCCGGAATTTGAATTGAACTGGAAACCCAAACTGGACAGGTTTCAATTGAAGAATTTGAAAGACCCATTCAAGCTTTACGCCAATACAGCGCAGCTCGATGGTACCCTGATCGTTTCAAAAACCGGAGTCGCAGGCACAGGAAAATTGATCACCAGGGGCTCTGAAGCCAAATCCGATGAGTTGAGCTTCTCTGCAAAGGATTTTTCAGGACGTCATGCCAGCTTTCAGGTGAAGACTACCAATCCTGACAAGCCTGCCCTGGCAGGTGAAGACATCCGGCTCAAATTCAATCTCGCTCAGAATTTCGCGGAGATCAGTCCGGAAGTGGAGGGTGTGGCAGCAATTGATTTTCCTTACGCACAATTCAAGACTTCCATTCCCAAAGCACGATGGGATCTGAATACGCAGAAGATCACCATGACGAAGGATGAGAATGTCCCCATTGAATATTCTTATTTCTACACCACCCGCAAAGATCTGGATTCACTTTCATTCAATGCGGCCAAAGCGGAGTATGACATAAAAACACAACAGCTGAAAGTCAGTGGCATTCCTTACATCGTGGTGGCGGATGCCAAGATTACACCTGAAAATAATGAAGTGCTTATCCTGGAGAATGCCAAGATTGGTCAGTTGAAGAACACTACCATTGTGATGGATACACTCAACGGCTATCACCGGTTGACGCAAGGTGTGGTGGATATCACTTCCAGAAAAGCATTTTCCGGATATGCAACGTATCAATACATCAATGCCAGTGCTGACACCTTTGCCATCAAGATGACAAACTTCCGGCTTGAACCCGTCGCGGAAGAAGCTGAAAAAAAATCTACGTTATCCATTGGTGGGTTAACCAAACACCACAAGTCTGCCGGTCCGCAGATGCATACGGTGGCCAATGGTGCGGTGGATGATAAAGCCAAAATGCTGCTGGCGCCGCGCATATTTTATAAAGGCGACATGGTGATGTATGCCACCAAGCCGGCGCTGCAGATGAAGGGTTACGTCAAACTCGATTTAAGAAAAATCAAGAACTACAATACCTGGTTGAAATTTGAACAAAGCGGGGATGAGAAAGATGTCTATCTGAATTTTGATCAGGCCGTCACGGAGGATGGCACAAAGGCAGAAGCTGGATTGCACTTTGCTTCCGACAATAGTCTGTACATCACTTTTGTTTCAGACAAGAAATCCCCCGAGGATGATGACTTTTTCCTGCCCAGCGGGTCACTTTTCTTTGACAAAGAAAGCAATGAATTCAAAATAGAAGACCGGCAAAAAGCAGCTGGTGAAAAACTATCCGGGAAAGTTTTCGACTACAATGAAGAGAAGCAGGAAGTTCACTTTGAAGGCCCCATCAATTTTTTCAAGGGAATGAAGGATTTTAATCTGGTAGCCTCCGCACTCGGTTCTGGAAATATTGAAACGAATGAAATTAAGTTGAATTCATTTATAATGGCCGATATGAATGTGCCCGCGCAAGCGTACCAGATCATGGCCGCCGAATTACAGGCCATAGTAAAAAATGAGAGTATTCCGGAAGGACTGGGAGATCAGACTGAGTTGCTTTACAAAATTGCGGATATCGTAGGGGAAAAAGCGGTAAAGGATTTTGAACAACGGTCTCAGCAGGGATATGTTTCTCTCAGTACGTTGCAGGCGCTATCAATGCCGCTTGTGTTTGCCACTACGAATCTGAAATGGTCCAAGAAATACAAGGCCTTTTACAGTGAAGGCACATTGGGACTCAGTCATATTCAGAAGTCAGATATCAATGGAGCATTTGAAGGATTTATGGAGATTAGGAAAAATGAAGATGGCAGTCCGGTATTTCATGTATTCTTCAAAGCTTCTCCGGAATCATGGTATTATTTCGGCTATGAAGATAACCGATTGATGGTGCAGTCATCCAATTCCACCTTCAATTCTGTAATCAACAAAAAGACGAATGCGTCCAAGGCGAAAGCAGGAGAGTTGGTTTTCATTCCGGGAAGTGATGAGGAAACGCTGGCATTCATCAATCGTTTCAGGTTGAACTATCTCGGACTGGAGTCACCGTATGACTTATCAGCAGGCACGTCGGCCAAACAGAAAGAAAAGAAGAAAGAGGAGAAGAAGGATGATGGATTCTGAAACCGAACAATAAATTATTTTTTTCCGCAGGCCCCGCCCCCTGGAGTTGAGATAATCAACCTATCTCCAGCCTGAACTTTGGCACTGTCCATACCTTTGAGTTTTTTAGCCACCCCATTTCTCCTGATCAGAACCTGTTCACCGGTTTTACCCTCACCGCCGCCTTGTATACCATAAGGCTTTTCCTTCCTGTGCTGCGTCAGCAGGTTAACTTCCAGGTTTTCCCTGAAGAATATTTCCCTCACCACCCCATCACCGCCATTCCATTTTCCCTTGCCGCCGGATTTTTTTCTTATTTCAAATCGTTCCAGTCGAACAGGATAACGATGTTCGAGAATTTCCGGATCAGTAATCCGCGTATTGGTCATGTGCTGGTGCACGGCATCTGTTCCATGATTTCCCTTTACCGCACCTGTGCCTCCGCAAATGGTCTCATAGTAACCAAACTTCTCATTTCCGAAAAGAAAGTTGTTCATCGTCCCCTGGCTGCAGGCCGCCAATCCCAGAGCCTTTAGCATGGTATCAGTCAGCCGCTGGCTGACTTCCGTATTTCCCCCGACAACCGCAGGCGGATTCTTTATTCTGAAATTGGGATTCAAAAGACCTTCAGGCAAAATAATCTCAACCGGTTCCATCAATCCTTCATTCATCGGCAGGGGGTGGTTCACCCAGATTCTCAACACATACAATACTACACTCTGTACTATGGCCGGGGTAGCATTCAGGTTACCGGGGTGAATTCCGGATGAACCACTGAAATCAATT
>DAOMZK010000110.1:0-7258 GCA_035438035.1 Cyclobacteriaceae bacterium
AATTCTGGGTAAGGTGAGCGGTGGAGGCAAGCAACAAATTAGGCGCAGGTAGCGTGGTCCAACAGGTGTAGCACTCTTCTGCCGGCGTGAGCGGCGTGGGAACGCCATTCAACATTTTATATAATGCTGAGTAGTTCGAATGATATTGCCAGGTTTCTGTGTAATTCCATTTATAATACTTTATCACCCCAGTAGGATCATGCGCGTCGGCATAAATTGTCGTTCCTTTTTCTTCTGGCTTCCAGCCTACCATATCAAGTACGGGGGAAGGCATTAGCGGGATGAAGTTGGAAGAATAAGCAACTCCCTTTGTCACTATCCGAAGCCTGTATTTCTTTGATGCGTTAAGGGTGAGGCCGGTCTTTTCATAATTTCCCCCCGTTTTTTCCAACAGCGGAATTTTAGTGCCGTCCTCAGACTCAATCGAAACGGTGGCTTTTAGTTCCGCCGGGAATGTCTGCTTCTTGGACAGCGCGACGGATCTAGAAAGTTTAACCTGTACCGTATTCGTTATCGTGTTGATAAAACCCTCCACCACCAACAGATTGCTTTCATCTTTGGTGACGGGTGGCGTATATGGTTCCACGCAGGAAGCAATCATCAGCAGGATAAAAGCCGGCCAGTAAAGATTCTTTATGGTTTTTATCAATTTCATCAAAACTTGAAATTATACGTGATCGTTGGAATAGGCTGTGCAAAAACAGAAAGTTTGTATCCATTGATGACACCGTTTTGATATACAAAGTACACCGAGTACGCATTTGCCCTGCCCAGAAGATTGTAAACCGCGAACGTCCAGGAGCTGTGTGCCAGTTTCCTGATTTTATGATTACCCTCGACATTGATTGAAATATCGGTCCGGAAATAATCGGGGATACGGAACTGGTTCCTGTCGGAATAGAATATTCTGGCAATGCCTTCTGAAGAATACGTGGCTACCGGCAGTGTGACAGGCCTCCCTGTGCTGTACACGACATTCATTGAGAAATTAAAACGGCGATTGAATTTGTAATTGCCGATCATGTTGACAGCATGGGGTTTGTCATAGCTGCTGGGATAATATTCGCCGTTGTTAATAATTTCAGAAGCATACTGACCATTGGTTTGAAGAAGTGAGCGGGAGTAGGTATAGCTCAGCCATCCATTCAGTTTGCCGGTCGATTTCTTGATCAGGAATTCAACGCCGTAGGCTTTACCTTTTGCATTGATTACATCGGTTTCAAGATTGTGGTTCAGCAACAGGACCGCTCCATTCTTGTAGTCCACTGTATTCTGCATTTCTTTATAATAACCCTCAATAGATAACTCAATGGTGTTTCCACGAACCGCCTTGTACATCCCGAGTGAAACCTGGTCACCATATTGGGGTTGAATATACGAGTCGCTCAATTTCCAGATGTCAATGGGTGTGATGGCAGTAGTGTTGGAAAGCATCTGGATGTACTGACGCATGCGGTTGTAGCTAAGCTTTACGGAAGAGTTTTTCGTCACCATATATCGGAATGAAAGTCGCGGTTCAAATCCGCCGTAGTTTGCAATCGTTGTTCCGCTTCCGTAGTGTATAGTTTCTGTAACCGTTGCAGTTGAGCGCGGAACTCCGGCAGCATACAGGTTCACATCTCGGGGTCCGAGATACTGGTAGAATGAATAGCGTAAGCCTGCATTGGCCGACAGTCGTGAGTTTATTTCAAAGTTGTCATCCAGGTAGACTGCATTTTCAAAGGCTTGTTCTGACTGTACGACATCGGGTGCCACCAGCGATTGGGCACCATAGGGCTGAAGGCTGCCTGGCGCAAGGTTGTACCGCGTAACACTGGCACCGGCATTCACCGTGTGTTTAGAACTGAGGAAATAATTAAAATCCGCCTTCGCATTCCATTGCCGGATCGTGAAGTCCATGGTAAAGGCATTAACCGGATTCTTGCTGGAGTTCACAGAAAAACTGTATTGGCTCATCGAGCCTGTGAGGGTTCCAAACAACTTCGGATTAAAAACATGTTTCCATTTGATGCTTCCGTTCCGGTCGCTGTAGGAATAGGTGGTATCACTGCCCAACCTGAATTTATCCTGGCTGATGTATCCTGCCAATGAAATTGAATTTTTGTCGTTGATTTTATGATTCAGGTTCAGGGTGATGTCGTAAAATGACGCTGCACTGGCTTTCAGATTTTTGTAATTCAACTGATGCAATATCCAGTCGGAGTAAGTTGAGCGCACCGCCAGCAAAAAGGATGTCCGGTCTTTAATAATGGGTCCTTCCAGGGTCAATCTGCCGGTCACAGGGCTGATGCCGCCTGACGCTGTAAATTTCTTCAGGTTCCCTTCTCTCGGCTTAACATCCAGCACAGAAGAAAGTCTTCCGCCATAGTCGGCGGTTATGCCACTTTTATACAGTTCCACATTTTTTAGTGCGTCCGGATTGAACGTAGAAAAAAAACCAAATAGGTGGGAAGGGTTATATACGACAGCATCATTGAATAAAATAAGATTTTGATTGGTGGCACCGCCCCTTACATTCAAGCCGGTTGTTCCTTCACCCACTGACTGTACGCCGGGCAGGGCAAGCACAACCTTCATTACATCCGCTTCGCCCAACGCCAGCGGCATCTGCTTCATGGTCTTAATGTCAATTTTCTCAACGCCCATCTGTGTGCTGGCGATTTTTACATCGCGTTCAGACTGAACCAGCACTTCCTTCAACGGGATGACGTCTTCCTCTACTTCCACATCGAGGCGACCATTGCCGTACAGCATAATTTGTCGACGCGTACTTTTCATTCCTATGCTTTGGATCACCAGTTCATGTCGTCCCCTCGGTAATGTAATGGCGTAATGCCCAAACGGATCGGTGGAAACTCCGGTGCGCGGATTTTCGATCAGTACCGATGAACCGACAATGGCTTCGCCGGATTTGACATCTGAAATGTTTCCGGTCAAAGTGGCGGTTCCGGACAGGTCGGTAGTTTTTGTTCCGATCAGATACAGCTTTTCTTCGGCACGGATTTTCTGCCGCTCCTTCTTCTCATAATCAGAATAGTCGAATGTAGAAGGAGTTGTAGTCTTCACCTGTTCATTAAAGAAACCTTCGGGAAGTTGGTTGATGATGGAACGTTCCTTCGTGATATAGATTTGATCGTTATGGATTGTAAAATATAGGGTGGTTCCCTTGAATATTTTATCCAAAACACTGTCCACGCGTTCATTGCGGATATTCATTTGAACAAACACGCTGTCAATCCAGGCAGGACGATAATAAAAATGATAGGAGGTTTGCCCTTCGACCTGTTTAACAAATTGATCAAATGGGACTGAGGCGTAATCACCGGAGATTCTGGTTTGCTGCCCGTGAATATCAGCAGACAAGAAAAGGCCTGTCATTACCAGGCCGATACGGAATAATTTACTTGCTGAGGCTGTCATAATATTCCGTTATCCTGGCAATATTTTTTTCCCTGTCAATCCGAAAGTCCAGCTTGTTTTTACTGATGAACTTGTTCAGCTCTGATTTATGATCGGAAAGGACGGTCAGAACGCTTTTTTTACTCTTTACCGGGTAATAAATATTGTCTTTAAGAATGTAGCAGAAGGACCGCTCGAGGAAATACATATGAATTGCATTTCCGCTTAGCCGCGTCTGAAGTGCCTTCTCCCATTTGACCACCACCTTGGTGGTGCCATCATGGAGGACTTCATAAAAGCCATTCCTGGAAGGAACGTCCAGGCGTGCAAACCGACGATTTTTCAACGTAAACCAGGATACCTTGTCGACCAGCAACTGGATTTTTTCACGGCTGCTGTAGTGTTCGATAATTACCTTGTCGTCACTGATATCCAGCATAAGGGGAACATTGGTAAATAGTTCCCCATCATACACAATAGATCCATCTTCCCAATCATCAATTAAATAAGGATGCTCGTCTTCCTTCGAAAGGTATTCGCGATAACCAGTGCCGTTGTAAAGCCGTGATTGGGATATCATTTCTTTTTCATACCACGCCCCGGCGTTTCTTTTTGCCAGCGAAACAAATGATGTATCAGAATTGATGGATTGACAATATCCTTTCCCTGTGAGGATGCAAAAAGCTGAAAGAAAAAGAAACTGCCACCTGATCATTTTTTCAAGATAGGTGAAAGATGCAACAGAATCAGCGGATTTTTTACAGAAAGTTCTTGCAAAGGAAAACGGTGCTAACAGCAGTTAGCTTTCAGGCTGAAATGACATTTCTATCTGCAGTTAAATGATCGATTTTTTTATGATCGAATCCTACTTCGCATAGGCTACACTACGCATTTCCCGTATAACGGTCACTTTAATCTGACCAGGGTATTGCATATCGCGTTCAATCTTTTGGGAAATTTCAAAACTCAACTGACCGGCTCTTTCGTCAGTGGCCTTCTCCGCATCAACGATGACCCTGAGTTCACGGCCTGCCTGAATAGCAAAACACTTTTCAACTCCTTCAAAGCTCAGGCCAACCTGTTCAAGTTCTTTGAGTCGGCGGGTATATTGCTCGATGACCTCACGACGTGCCCCAGGCCGGGCGCCGCTGATGGCGTCGCAGGCCTGTATAATCGGAGAGAGGATATTGGTCATTTCAATCTCATCGTGGTGTGCGCCAATGGCATTGCATACAACGGGATGTTCCTTGTATTTGATAGCGAGGTCCATTCCCACAATGGCATGGGGTTTCTCCAATTCTTCCGGCCATACTTTGCCGATATCATGAAGAAGTCCGGCGCGTTTAGCCTGTTTCACATTGAGGCCGAGCTCGGCAGCCATGATGGCGCAAAGGTTGGCTACTTCACGGGAATGCTGCAATAGATTCTGTCCATAGCTTGAACGGAATCGCATGCGTCCTACCATTTTAATTAATTCCGGTGCCAGGCCATGGATGCCCAGATCCATAACGGTACGTTCGCCGATCTCCACAACCTCGTCATCAATATTTTTGGTAGTCTTGGCAACGATTTCTTCAATGCGCGCAGGGTGAATACGGCCATCCTGAACGAGCCTGTGCAGTGATAGACGGGCGATTTCCCTGCGCACAGGGTCAAAGCCGGAAATGATAATGGCTTCCGGCGTATCATCCACAATGAATTCAACACCGGTAGCGGCTTCCAGTGCACGTATATTCCTCCCTTCCCTTCCGATAATTTTTCCTTTGATGTCGTCACTTTCGATGTTAAAAATGGAAACAGAGTTTTCAACTGCATGCTCAGTGGCTGTGCGTTGAATGGTCTCCACTACAAGCTTCTTTGCGTCTTTGGTGGCCGTCAGTTTGGCTTGTTCCATGATGTCCTTGATAAAGGAGTTAGCCCGTGACTGCGCTTCTTCTTTCAGTGATTGTACAAGTTGGTCGCGTGCTTCATCCGCACTGAGTTTGGATACACCCTCCAGGATTTGAACCTTCTGCTGGTTGAATCGGTCCAGTTCTTCTTTTCTTTTCTTTACCAGTTCATGCTGTTGGGCAAGGCTCTGCCTTTCCTCATCAAGCTCTGCTTCTTTGCGCTTGGTTTGTTCGAGTTCTTTTGAAAGCTGGGCTTCACGCTGCCTGATTTTCTGTTCGTTGCTGATGATTTGGTTCTTCTTGCGATTGGCTTCGTCTTCGAATTCCTGCTTCATTTTCAGGAATTTTTCTTTGGCTTCAAGAATGCGGTCTTTCTTGATGTTTTCAGCCTGCAATTCAGCTTCGCGAATAATCAGCTTGGCCTTTTCTTCAGCCACTTGCTTGTTTCGTTTCAGCTTGCGTTTGTATAAAAGAGTGCCGATCAGGAGACTCAGGACTACGGTAGCAGCCAGGCTGATCAGGGAGAGAGTCAAAATGTCCATAGCGTAAAGGTTAACGTTAAAAATGCTCCCGCATTTGCGGGATGGCCGTTAACAGAAGAGTCGGAGCAGAAGAATTACAGGATAGCTTGCGCGACCAGTTGATTCAGGTGGTTTACTTTATCCACCACAGATTGATCAATGGCATGGTTGCTTTCTTCGGCTTCCAGTTTTTGTACCAGGCAGTCGAAAGCCGTCATGGCCAGGAGGTCTTGTTTATCGTCAAGGCCGAATTGCTCACGGTATGACTTCAACTTTTCGTTGATCAGCTTGCCTGCAGCGCGCACCCGTTCTTCTTCCTGGTGCTTTACCTTCATGGGGTATTCGCGGTCGGCTATTTTGATCTTAATTGAAAGTTCGTCCATCTACAGTTTGCTTATCGGCTTAAGTGAGCGATGCATTTGTCTATCTCACGGATATACTCATCCACTGTCTTCTTCAACTCGGAAACGCTTCCGTCATCCGGGTGAATATTATCCACAATCTTAGTGATTTTAATCTGATTTTTAAAACTTCCCAGTTGCTCATCGCGATTACGAAGGTGCTGTTTCAGCTCTGAATTCTCAGATTTTAGGGTTGAAACTTCATGTTTGAGGTTTTTGTGATCCGTAAGCAGTACGACGAGCTTCCTTTCCAGACCATTTAAGCTTGATTTAAGTACTTCCTGTTCCATGGGGTTTAGTGGTTGGGTGAACTATGGGTAAGGTATTTATTTTCGGATAACGGCACCCAGTTTCTTTTCAAACGCTGCCATTAATTTATTCATTGTCGTGTCAATCTCCGCATCTGTTAGGGTTTTTGTTTCATCCAGAAGTGTGAAACCCAGGGAATAGGATTTTTTTCCGGCAGGAATATTCTCTCCCTCGTAAATATCGAATGCCGTCACCTCTTTTATCAACATTTTCTCTGTTGCAAGAACCACCTGTCTAATCTCGGCAAAAGTAATGCGTTTATCAAGTACAAGTGAAAGATCGCGTTTTACTTCAGGAAATTTAGGTATGTCTGCTACATCGAACTTAGGGTTTGCGGATTGGAAAAGCAAGTCGGTATCCAGATCCGCATAGAAAATATCATGGCGGATGCTGAAATCTTTTGTTAATGACGATTTTACTTTGCCTGCCCTCCCGATTTCCTTTCCTCGCAACTTGAATCTGACTCCATATTCCAATATCTGATCATCCTGGACTTCCGTCTGAACGTCCGACAGCGCACATTTCTCGAATAGTTGCGCAAGTTGTTGCGCAAGGTCATGGTACCGCATGGGCCTCGGTTTATTTTGCCAATTGTCGGCTTCAAATTCACCTCCCATATATAAACCTATCCGACTCTCCTCTGTGTATTTTCCGCCTTCAAAGCCATAGACCTTGCCGAATTCATAAAACCTGACAGCGCCCTGCTTGCGGTTGAAATTATGCGCACAAACTTCAAGTC
>DAOMZK010000111.1:0-7249 GCA_035438035.1 Cyclobacteriaceae bacterium
GGAGTCTGCAATGGTATGATCGCGATCAGATCAGGCTGTCAGCGCAGTATTTTAACAAATTACAGGGTCTTCACCTTACTGATCTCAACCTGTTTGCGGATATAAAATATTTCGAATTGCGATTGTTTGCAGCGCAGGGTAAATGGCCTGCGATTGAAGAACAAATTCAAAAGGGAATTCTTTTTGGACCTTACCGGGAAGAGGAGAGGGTATACTGCTCAGCGCTCACCCAGGCCGCTTCAGGAGAGATGGCGCAAGCCGCTTTAAATTTCCAGTGGCTCGCCTACGCCAATTCCTATTTTGATGAGGGCATTGTAGCCGCTGCGGCGTTCTTTCAAAAAAATAAAGAAGGAAAATATAGTCCATACTCCATTTTATCTGAAGCATTACAAGTCAATGGCAAATCCATTAAAATTCTAAAAGCGTACATACCTGCCGCAAAAGCGATTGGATTTGATCAATACGCTGCCAGTGCAATGCACACATTACAAGTTCTGATTCCTGATTCTGAATTTCGAGAATACGTCAGCGAAAATCAATTAGGGGAACTGCTCCTCCCTTAATTCTATTTTTTACCTTTGCGCACCTATCCCATTTCTATGGAACTGAAACGCGTACCCCTGAATGACCTTCATGAAAAACTGGGAGCCAAAATGGTGCCCTTTGCCGGATACAATATGCCCGTTCGTTACTCTTCTGACATCGAAGAACACATGACCGTCCGAAAAGGTGCAGGTGTGTTCGATGTGTCCCACATGGGTGAGTTTACCGTGAGGGGCCCACATGCCTTGGACCTTATCCAGCGGGTTACCAGCAATGATGCCTCGAAATTGAGCAATGGGCAAGCCCAGTATTCCTGTCTTCCAAATGATTCTGGTGGCATTGTGGACGATCTCCTGGTGTACAAAATAAAAGACGAGGATTACATGCTCGTCGTGAATGCATCCAACATTGAGAAAGACTGGAACTGGATATCCCGATTCAATACCAAAGGAGCGGAAATGAAAAATATTTCCGAAGACATCTGCCTGTTCGCTGTCCAGGGACCGTTGGCGACAGCCATTCTCCAAAGGCTGACTAAAACGGATTTGTCGGCCATACCCTACTATCATTTTGCCATCGGTGAATTGGCAGGCGTACCCGATGTGATAATCAGTAACACGGGATATACCGGTGCAGGAGGTTTTGAAATTTACGTTCCTAAGACATCTGCATTAAAAGTCTGGAGTGCTATTTTTGATGCGGGCAAGCCGGAGAATATCAAACCGATCGGTTTAGGAGCCCGCGATACGTTGCGCCTGGAAATGGGCTTCTGTCTCTACGGCAATGATATCGATGACACCACCTCCCCGCTCGAAGGAGGCCTGGGTTGGATCACCAAGTTTACCAAAGACTTCACCAATTCTGAAAACATAAAAAAGCAAAAGGAAGAAGGTGTGAAGCGCAAACTCATTGGATTCAAGATGATCGACAAGGGAATTCCCCGCCACGATTATCCACTGAAAGATGCTGCTGGAAATGTGATTGGTAAAGTAACCTCCGGCACGATCTCTCCTGTGCTCGGTATCGGCATAGGGTTGGGATATGTTACGGCTGAACATTCCAAACCCGGTTCTGAAATTTTCATTGAAGTCAGGGGAAAAGGATTGAAAGCGTCGGTAGAAAAACTGCCGTTGATTCCATCCGCTAAATAATTTTACCATGAAGACCATTGATGTTTGCCTCAGTCCGGACCTGATGCATTTGTATGATGTGAAGGATCGAACCGTTGTGGTGGTCGATATTTTGCGCGCCACCTCCTGCATGGTCACCGCTTTCGCGAATGGCGTAGAGTCCATCACCCCATTCGCCAATCTTGATATTTGCCGCTCAATGAAAAAACAGGGTTATATCACTGCCGGTGAGCGCGATGGGAAAAAAGTGGAAGGTTTCGACAAGGGTAATTCTCCTTTTGAATATTCTGCCGAGGAGATACGGGGCAAAAAAATTGCCTTCACCACCACCAATGGAACACAGGCCATCGAAAAATCACGGGGTGCGCGGGAAATTGTGATCGGGTCATTTCTCAATCTGACTTCTGTAGCCAAACATGTACTGATGAATGAAAATAATATTCTGGTGGTATGCGCAGGCTGGAAAGGAAAAGTAAACCTGGAAGACACGCTTTTTGCCGGTGCGCTCGTCAACGCATTGAAAGATCATATCGAACCGGATTGTGATGCTCCCCTGGCTGCACGGCATCTTTACAACCTGGCGAAAAATGACATGGTGAAATTTCTCAGCAACTCATCTCATGTCAAGCGATTGAGCCGCCTGAATATTTCCAGGGACATTGAGTATTGCCTCACTCCCGATCTTTTCAAAGTATTACCAAAATTAAGACGCGACGTTTTAGTAGCGTAAAAATTTATTTCAGTTTGGGATTGTCGTGATGCCGGTCCTTGTCGCGCGCTGTTTTCTTTTCCAGGTTTTTCTGAAATGATTCTGTAAGATTGACACCCGTCTGGTTGGCAAGACAGAGCAGCACCCAAAGCACATCTGCCATTTCATCGCCCAAATCTCTTCCCTTGTCGGAATCTTTCTCGGACTGTTCACCATAGCGGCGTGAAATAATCCTTGCCACTTCGCCTACCTCTTCGGTAAGTATTGCCATGTTGGTGAGTTCGTTGAAATAACGGACACCATGGACTTTGATCCATGCGTCAACCTGGGATTGTGCCTGCGCGAGCGTCATGCTTAAGGATTGTTTATTTATTGTTTGCCTATTAACTCTTCAAAATTAATATCCATCACCTCATATTTATTCCAGCCAATGAAATCAAAATGCCACCATTCAGAACCGTTGACCTTAAATCCATTCTCTTTCATCACGCGGATGATCAGGTCGCGGTTCTTTTTTATTTCGGGATCACTTACCGGTGTCGAGGGCCAGGCTTCCTTGCGGAAGGAATCAAATTCCGTGGGCATCCTTAATTCTTTCCCTGTCTTCAAATCGATCAGCGTCATATCCAATGCACAACCCCGGTTGTGACGGGAGCCGCGATAGGGTGAAGCTACATAGGTTGTATCGTGATAGACTTCATAAAACTTAACGGTTGCGGAATACGGACGGTAGGCATCATAAATTTTTACTCCCACACCCAGCGTCTTGAATTTCGCCTGCGCATTCTGTAAAGAAGTCGCCACTGATTTCCGCGCATAGGCTTTGGCAAGATTGTAGATACGCTCCCCGGTAAAATTATTGGTAGTGGCATAGCGGATATCCAGCACAATGCCGGGAATAAATTTCTCCAGGTCTACCAACTCCTTTTCAGGATGCTCTTTTAAACTTTCCTTGTACTCCGAATAGGTTGTGGCTTTGAGGCCGTATTTATTTTGACCTATCGAAACAACCGGAAGAAAAAAGAAAATAATAAGCCACTTCTTCATATTCATTTTTAACTTTCCTTTTTAGAAATGATTTATGAAAATACTGAAAAGAATAGGAATCGGCATTGTCGTCATTCTTGTACTGCTCGCTGCCGGAATTTATCTCTACTTGTTATCCACAAAACCCATCTACTCGGGAGAACTCACGCTCAAGGGCCTGAATGAAGAAGTTGAGGTCATGTACGACAATTATGGAGTACCCCACATCTACGCGCAAAATGCTTCCGACGCCTACTTCGCCCTCGGCTATGTCCATGCACAGGACCGCCTCTTCCAGATGGAGATGCTCAGACGCGCGGCCGGCGGAAGACTTTCGGAAGTGCTGGGAGAAAAATTACTGCCCGTGGACAAGTTGTTCAGGACACTTGGTCTCAACCAGTTCGCAAAGGACCATGCTTCCCGCTATCTCAGTACCGACACCTCTGATTTCCAGGATGCCGCGCTCGCCTATCAGTTGGGCATCAATTCATTTATTGCCAATGGTAAAACCCCGATCGAGTTTTTGATCGCAGGCATTCCTAAAACAGAATTTAAGCCAGAGGATATCTACCTTGCCGTTGGCTTCATGTCGTTCGGTTTTGCAGAGGGATTCAAAGCCGATCCTGTACTGGAGAAAATAAGAACTGAGCTGGGCGAAGCTTACCTCTCGGATCTGGCTGTTCAGACTCCCCCCGACGCCGTGCGGATTAAAAACTTCAAAGGTCCTGTCAAAACCATTTCTGCTGATCCACTAATTACCTCCATCGGTGAAGCCATTGAAAAAATCCCGGTGCCGTTGTGGTCCGGCAGCAATGGATGGGTGATCGATGGTGCCCACACTGCTTCGGGGCTGCCCATCCTGGCCAATGACACGCACATCGGATTCGGCCAGCCGGCAGTATGGTATGAAGCCCATCTCGAATATCCCGGATTTCATTTCTACGGGCACCATCTTGCAGGGGTGCCGTTCGCCTTGCTGGGCAATAATCATTTCGCAGGCTGGGGCCTGACCATGTTTGAAAATGACGACACTGATTTTTTTAAGGAAACACTCAACCCTGAAAATCCAAACCAGGTAAAATTCAAGGAAGGATGGGAAGAACTGATCATTCGTGACGAAGTGATCAAAGTAAAGGATGGAGCTGACGTTATTCTTAAAGTAAAATCTTCACGCCATGGCCCAATCATCAATGGCATTGTGGAAAATGTTTCCGGGGATTTGCCCATCTCGCTCTGGTGGGGCCTGAATCATATTGACAACCAATCATTGCAGGCTGCTTACCTCCTCAACCATGCCGAACGGTTTGATGATGCCCAACGCGCTGCAGAACTATTTTCGTCACCAGGACTGAATGTTATGTACGGTGATGTGGCCGGCAACATTGCCTGGTGGGCTGTGGCCAAATTGCCCATTCGCCCTATTGGAGTCAATTCCAAACTTTTTCTCGACGGCGCTTCAGGCAAAGATGAATACACGGGATACTATGACTTTCCGAAAAATCCGCAATCCATCAACCCGCCCTGGGGATTTGTGTATTCCGCCAATAATCAGCCCGATTCCGTCGACCATGTTTTATATCCCGGATATTATTACCCCCGCTCCCGCTCAGGCCGCATTGTAGAACTGCTCAATGTCGACAAGAAATGGACGCTGGAGGAAATAAAAAAAGTCAATCTTGATGTCGTCTCCAGGATGCATCCCGACATCGCGAAGGAAATTGCTCTGGTGCTGAAGTCGCTGAACAATCCGGAATTCAATGAACTCGTCAGTTCACTGGAAAGCTGGGAGGGTGATCACCAGGTTGCTGATACTGCGCCTTCCATCTATTACAATCTTCTTGCACAAATTATGCACCTCGCCATGCAGGATGAACTGGGGCAGACTGCATACCATTCTATAATGTCAACTTCCATTCCCAAAAACTCATACCAGGCTTTCATTCGCAATAACAACTCACCCTGGTGGGACAATGTGAAAACAAAAGACAAAAAAGAATCTCGGGCCGACATTATCAGAACCGCGGCGGTCCTCACCCTCGAACTGCTTCACAAAACTTCCGGCAGTTCACCAAAAGACTGGACCTGGGGAAAAATCCATACACTTACGCACAAGCATCCTTTAGGCGCTGTCAAGCCGCTCGACAAGTTATTTAACGTTGGACCATTTGCTGCTCCGGGTGGAAGTGAAGTTATCAACAACCTCCACTTTGATATTGATACAACAGGATATTTTCCAGTCAATGGCGGGCCGGCATTGCGAAAAATCACCGACTTCGGTGACATCGAAAACGGAGAAACAGTCTCACCCACAGGACAATCGGGCAATGTGATGAGTGCATTCTATGATGATGAAGCAGAGATGTTCGTCACAGGAAAATTCAGGAAAATGCTCATGAATCCGGCTGACATCAGTCGCCTGTCAGAAAATAAACTTAAAATGAAGCCGGCTAAAGAGTAATTTTAAAATGGATAATCCACACGCTCATAAAAATTAATACCCATGAATGAACAACGCGCACCCTTGATGAATCTTGAAGATGCAGTGGCCGAAACCCAGCGATTTATGACCAAAGTATATGGCTGGATGTCATTTGCACTGGTTATTACCGGCTTCATTGCCATGTATACTGCCTCCTCTCCTTACCTGATCAACCTGGTTTTTGGAAGTACCTGGACGTTTATCGGGATTATCCTGGTGGAATTCATCATGGTAGCCTCACTGGCAGGATGGATAAGCCGGATGTCTGCGAATACGGCGACGCTAATGTTCATCGCTTACTCAGCGTTGAACGGGCTGACCTTCGCGGGAATTTTCCTTGTCTATACATCTGAATCCATCGCCTCCACATTCTTCATCACAGCAGGTACATTCGGCGTAATGAGTTTTTATGGTTACACTACGAAGAGCGATCTGACCCAGTGGAAGAATATCCTGTTCATGGGATTGATCGGACTTATTCTGGCTTCTGTGGTGAACATGTTTTTACAGAGTTCTTTTCTGTATTGGGTGACAACGTACATTGGCGTGCTGATTTTTGTAGGACTCACCGCCTACGACACGCAGAAAATCAAAAACATGAATATTATTGGCAATGAGGGAACAGACGAGGATAAGAAAGAGGCAATCATGGGGGCCCTGACGTTGTACCTGGATTTCATCAATCTGTTTTTGTATCTGTTGAGGATTTTCGGGAAGAGGAAATAAGACTTAGACAGGCTCAGCCTGACTGCTTCGAATAGCTGCTCAGCCTGAAACGAAGCAAGTGAGGTCACCCTGAGCCCCGTCGAAGGGTACCGGGCTTTGAATAACTTTACTTAAACAAGTAAAATTATTAAGGAAATCCATGATCAATATAGAACAATGCCGTCAGGATACGCCGGGCTGTAAATCGAAAATTCATTTCAATAATGCAGGTGCTGCATTGATGCCCCAACCTGTGATCTCAGCGATGCTGGATTATCTCGCGCTGGAGTCTGTCACGGGAGGATATGAAACGGCTGATCTGAAAGCGGCGGAGTTGCTTGGATTTTATGATAACATGAGCCGCCTGTTGAATACCCAGGCGAAGAACATTGCCTTCACTTCGAGTGCGACTAATTCCTATACACGTGCGTTGTCGTCGATTCCATTTGAAAAGGGCGATGTCATCCTCATCGCGCAGGAAGATTACATTTCCAACCAAATTGCCTTTCTCTCCATGCAACAGAAGTTGGGTGTGAAGCTGGTGCGGGCTGCAAGTTTACCGGAAGGCGGTATGGACGTTGATGACTTTAAGAAGTTGATGGAACAGTACAAACCCAAATTGGTTTCACTCAGTCACATACCGACTAATACCGGATT
>DAOMZK010000112.1:0-7249 GCA_035438035.1 Cyclobacteriaceae bacterium
GTTGCTGATATTTTCTCCTACTGCTCCCGCAACATGCCCAAGTTCAATTCCATCAGCATCAGCGGGTACCACATGCACGAAGCCGGCGCCCCGGCACATCTTGAACTGGCCTACACGCTCGCGGATGGATTGGAATATATTCGTGCCGGACTGAAAGCTGGAATACCCATTGATGATTTTGCTCCGCGACTCTCCTTCTTCTGGGGTATTGGAATGAATTTCTTCATGGAAATTGCCAAGCTGCGTGCTGGCCGATTGCTGTGGGCAAAGATTGTGGAACAGTTCAAGCCCAACAATCCCAGGTCTATGGCTTTGCGGACGCACTGCCAGACCAGCGGATGGAGTTTGACAGAACAGGATCCGTTTAACAACGTTACCCGAACCACTATTGAAGCGCTCGCCGCAGTTCTGGGCGGAACACAATCCCTCCACACCAACTCACTGGATGAAGCAATTGCCCTTCCCACCGATTTCTCGGCAGCTATTGCACGCAACACACAATTGTTTATTCAAAAAGAAACCGGCGTCACACGTGTTGTCGATCCGTTGGGCGGATCTTATTACCTCGAATACCTCACAGATCAACTGGTACAGAAAGCCTGGGCGCTGATCGGAGAAGTTGAATCTTTGGGTGGAATGACGCGCGCAATTGAAGCCGGTAATCCCAAACTGAGAATCGAAGAAGCCGCTGCCGAGAAACAGGCACGGATTGATTCCGGTCAGGATGTAATTGTTGGAGTAAACCGGTTTACCACAGAAGAAGAATCTAAAATTGAAATCCGGGAGGTTGACAACACCGCCGTTCGCGAAGAACAGGTGAAACGCCTTGAGCAACTCAGGAAGGAAAGAGATGCAGGCAAAGTGGAAAAAACTTTGCATGCGCTTTCGGACTGCGCTGCTTCCGGAAAAGGAAATCTGCTGGAGCTTGCGGTCGATGCAGCACGCGCGAGAGCCACCCTGGGAGAAATTTCTTTAGCCCTCGAAAAGACTTTTGGCAGATATTCTGCACCTATCCGCACCATTTCAGGTGTATATTCGAATCAAATGAAAAAATCAGGCGCCCTGGATGAAGTAAGATCATTGTCCGACCGCTTTGCTGAGCAAGCGGGACGAAGGCCAAGAATCCTGATCGCCAAGATGGGACAGGATGGCCATGATCGCGGCGCTAAAGTCATTGCCACCGGTTTTGCCGACCTGGGATTTGATGTTGATATCGGTCCACTGTTTCAAACGCCAGACGAAGTAGCAAAGCAGGCAGTAGAAAACGATGTGCATATCGTCGGGATTTCAAGTCTTGCAGGCGGTCATAAAACCCTGGTGCCTGAATTGGTAAAATCTTTAAAGCAATCCGGAAGAGCCGATATACTCGTTGTTGCCGGCGGCGTTATTCCCCAGCAGGATTATCAATTTCTTTACGATGCCGGCGTCACTGCAATCTTCGGGCCCGGGACCCCAGTAACTGATTCAGCTAAAATCATCCTCGAAAAGTTGATGATCTGAATTGTCTATCGACTGAATTAAACCAATTCAATTTCCAGCAGATTGAAGCAGATTAAATGCCCGCAGATTAACGCAGATTTGCTGTTATCTGCGGATTCTGCGCCTTTGATCTGCGTAGATCTGCCCGCCTGGCGTAGCCGCTTAGGCAAAGACCGGTGGGAAATGTATTCGTAATTCTAATTAATTAATGCACGCCAATCTCAGAATGCATCCTTTGAAAAATCCGTATCTTTAATTTTGGAAAATTTTCTGTTATGAAACGCCACCACTACACCACCCTACTATTACTTTTTGTTATCAATTGCTTTGTTTCCGCGCAAAGCAAATGGGACAAGACCCTTGCAAAAACAGAAGCTATCTACGTAACCGGTGCTTATAAAAGTGCGGGAAGTTCTTTGGCCAAATTCAAGAAGAAAGTTGATGCCAAACTGGGAGGTCAAAACCCCTATACACCTACCATTCTCCTGATGCAGGCTAAAATTGCTTTGCATTCCGGCCTGCCACTGGAGTTTGAAACCAATGCACAAAGCGCCCTGGGGTCCAGCAAGTCAATCAATGGTGAGACGAATGACAAATATGCCAACATGGTGATTGACGTGGCCGACCTATACAATCAAAACGGTTCTTTCCGTATAGCGAGAGAATATCTCAATGAAGCCAGGAAAATCCTGGAAGGCGCGAATTTATTTAAAGACCCGATCAAAGCGAAGTGGGACCTTGTCATGGGGGAAACATTGAGCGGACAGGGGTATTTCAATGAAGCCATAGCATTGTTCAGCAGCAGGCAGGAATATTTTGCGAGGCGTGCCATCAAACAAGAGACCATCCCAGATGGCAAAGGCGGATTGAAGAGCCGAAAAATTCCCGATGAAGAAGTTGCACAACGATTTGGAGACTATGCCCGCCTGATGACTTCATTGGGAACTACGTATGGCAACCAGGGAAACCTGCGCGCTGCTGACTCCGCATTTGTATTCGCTGCAGGATGGATTAAAAAGAACCTGGATGATCACAGCCATACACTAGAATATATCCGCAATCAACTCAACAACGCCAAGGTTTTGGTGGAGAACGGAAATGAAACACTTCCAAAAGACCTGGAGTACGATCGGACACTTTTGATTTTGAAGTCTTTCTTCGCACCCTCACACTATCTCGGCATCCAACTCTATGAGGAGTATTTGAAAGAATTGATGCGCACCGACAACACGGCCCGGTATTCCAACACCAAGTCGGAGTACGAGAAAATGATCGACAAGGAGTTTCCGAAAAACAGCATCTACCAAGCCCGCCTGAAAGCTGTTGAATTTGATTCGCGCCTGAACCGCGACAAGACGAAAAAACTGGATATTATGGCACTGGATGTCATCAACCAGACAGGCACTTTACCTCATAATAATATTCTTACAGCGGAGATTTTGGATTTCCTCGCTGAACTGGCCATTCATCAAAAAAAATATACCGATGCGGAGAAGTACCTGGTGGATATTGTTAGCATTAAAACCGATTTATTTGGAGCTGAAGCTCCGGAAACCCATCTTTCAAAACTAACATTGGCCAACTTCTACCTTGACTACACCAACAAAATAACGGAAGCCGGAAAAATTTATGAAGAGAGTTATGTCAAAATTGCCGGAAAGGAAATCGGATCCTGGCACAAAGATCACCTCGACATACTCAACCATCTAGCCATCTACTATGAGTTGACTGATCAGTACAAAAAAGCAGTGACTACCCTCGATAAAGCCGGACTGGTTGCGCGTGCAAAATACCGCGATACCGACTATACCTATGCTGAAGAGCTCACCCGTATCGCTAAACTTGAACTGAAGCTTGGACAATATGAAGACGCTGAAAAAAACATCAACAAGTCCCTCTCCATCCTGGAAGAATTCAAGAAGGACGAAAGCAAGAAAGGTCTGCTCATAGAAGCGATTGATGCACAGGCTAACTTGTTTGGGATTAAAGGACTCTTTGATGAAGCCGAAGATGCCCTCGACCGCACGGCAAAAATCATCAGCAAAGCAGATGGACCCCTTGGCATAGATGAAAATACAAGTGCACAGGACCTTGCCAGTTTGTTTATCATGTTGGGCCGGTACTCCGAAACAGATGAACTGCTCACCAGCCTCATCGCTGAGTATGAAAAGACCTACGGCAAGGAATCTCTCCGTCTGATTGAACCCCTGGTAAACCGGGGCAAGCTCCTCCTTGCGGAAGGTGACTACACAGGAGCGGATAAAATCGCCTTGCGTGCCAACCAGATTGCCGTTGCGGTGTACGGCGAGAAGTCTTCGAAAGTAGCGCCGACACAAAAACTCCTGGCCGACATAGACTATACCATTGGTGATTATGAAAAAGCCGAAGACAATATTGTCAAGGCATTGACCAGCCAGGAGAAGCAATTTGGACGCAACCATATCGACGTGGCCAAATCTCTCTCGCAATACGCCCTGATCAAATTTTACAAGGGTGACAAACGCAATGAAGTTGAAAAAATTATGGTGGAAGCCCGTGATATCATGGGTGCCAAACTGGGAAAAGATAATCCGCAGTATGCCGACATACTGAAGAATACAGCCGTCCTGTACATCTCGGAAAAAAAATACGATCAGGCCTTCAGTTCACTCACACAGGCCGAAGCCATCTGGCGTAACAAGACCGGAAGGAAAAACAGCATCCAGGCAGCCTCCATCTTTGCCCTTACGGGGGATGTGTATTACCAACTGAAAAACTATGTCAAAGCAGAAGAATTCTACCGGAAAGGAAAAGACCTGTATGAAAAATATTTCAGCGACAAGCACCCGGAATATGTAAAGATCCTGTCGAAGCTGGCCAAGGTCTATTACATGCAGAAAGACTTTAAGGGGGCGAAGAAGAATATTGAGCTCGCACTCAACAACTATGAGAGCTTCATCAAGCAATATTTTCCCGCCCTTAGTGAAAGAGAGAAAGCCAAGTACTGGAATACCATCAAAGGTGATTTTGAATTCTACAATACCCTGGCCTTCGGTCAGCTTGAAGATTTCCGCGACCTCAGCGGAAAAGTATACAACTACCAACTTCTGACAAAAGCCTTGTTACTGAGCTCTTCGATCAAGATCAGGGAAAGAATTCAAAACAGCACGGATGAAAATCTGAAAGCCAGCTACAATACCTGGGTGCAGAAAAAAGAATTTCTCACCAATGCCCTGTCCATGAGTTCACAGCAATTGCTGGACAATGCCATCGACCCTGTAGCATTGGGTAATGAAGTGGAGAAACTCGAGCGGGAACTGAGCGAGAAGTCTGAAATTTTCGGACAGAGTTTTGAAAACAAGCGCATCACGTATGAAAATGTCCAGTCTGCTCTGGGTAAGAATGAAGTTGCAGTCGAAATGGTCCGTTACCGTCACTTCAACCACAGTTTCACAGATTCGATCATTTATGTGGCCTTGTATGTGAAGGGCGACAAGAGCCGGCCTAAAGTCATTGAACTTCCAGATGGACATCGCATGGAGACCCGGTTCTTCCGATACTACCGCAATTGCATTATCGGGAAGCTCCCCGATCAGAATTCATATCGGGTATTCTGGGAACCTTTCCAGAAAGAGATCGGCACGTATTCAACCATCTTCATTTCTCCAGATGGTGTGTACAACCAGATCAACCTGGAGTCCATTCCCACGCCGGATGGAAAATACGTGATTGACAATTCCAACATTGTGATGGTCAGCAACACGAAGGATCTTTATTTGAGAACCGTCAAGCAGAAACTGGCTGGCAATCAGGGTAAAGTAATCAACAATGCTTCGATGTTTGGAAATCCTACATTCTATCTCACTGCATCTTCCAATCCAAAAATTCCTGACCTGCCGGGAACAGAAAAAGAAGTGAATGCACTGCAGCAGTTGTTGAAAGGCAAAGGCTGGACAACTGATGAGTACATGGAAAATACTGCCAGCGAAGAGAAAGTAAAGGCGTTGGACAATCCGCGGATCTTCCACATTGCCACGCACGGGTTCTACACCAAGGCCGAAGATGAGAGTGCGGCCAAACAGCTTACAGAAAATGAGGCGATGATGGCCGAGAATCCACTGATGAAATCGGGATTGCTACTGAAGGGTGCCGGCGACATTCTGGATAAGACTTCCTACAACTACAATATTGAAAGTGGCGTACTTACGGCGTATGAGGCCATGAGCCTGAACCTGGATAAAACTGACCTGGTGGTACTCAGCGCCTGTGAAACGGGACTGGGTGAAATCTCCAATGGTGAAGGGGTATATGGTTTACAGCGAGCATTCTTCGTTGCCGGTGCGAAAGTACTCATCATGAGTATGTTCAAAGTCGATGATGATGCCACGCAAAAACTCATCCTGAATTTCTACAGGAAATGGCTTGCATCAGGCAACCTGCGCAAGAGTTTTATAGAGGCTAAACAGGAGCTGCGTGCTGAGTATCCTGAACCGATTTTCTGGGGAGCGTTTATGATGATCGGGCTGGATTAGCAATATCAACACTTTGGGATTTATTCGTAAATCCTTGGTATTTATCAATATGACCATCCAATCCCAAATCAATAACTACATCTCCAGCCTCCCCGAACCAAAGCGCAGTGAGATGGAAACGCTGCATAAACTAACAATTAAGGCATTGCCAAAAGGTAAACAATGGTTCTCCGATGGCAGGGACAGTGAAAATAAAATCATCGCCAATCCTACCATAGGCCATGGAATACTCACCATGAAATATGCTGATGGTTCCACCAAAGAAGTCTTTCAGGTTGGACTGAGTGCAAATACCACCGGGATTTCAGTTTACATTATGGGACTGAAAGACAAGATCTATTTACCCAAAACGTTTGGAAAGAAAATAGGCAAAGCGAGTGTGACAGGGTATTGTATTAAGTTCAAGACCTTAAAAGATATTAATGTGCAGGTGCTGGAAGAGGCGATACGGTTCGGGCTTAAGGAGAGTTGAAATACAGGTCGCGCTGAGGCGCAAAGCACGTAAAGAAATAATCGAAACTCTTTCGTGCCTTTTCCAAGGGGGTGTCGGAACGTGAGGCGCGTCCGGAAAGACTTTTCATAGGTTAGCTTAGCCGTACTGAACATTTGTCCAGCACGAGACTACCCGATTACGGATTACCTTCTACCCAACTACGCGAGGCGAGCCGATCACCGAGTAATTCCCCTTTCTGGTCGATCATTTCTTTTTGGGCATAGCTTTCCCCTCGGCAACGTATCTCGCTTTGGCAACAACTGGCAACCTCACCACCGACGGATACTTCTTCGAATGATGTATCTGGTTGTGCGCCACCACACCCATCGCTTCATCAAAGTTATTTCCACCTGTATTCAGGTTCCGGTCAAAGCGCGGAAAATTACTGCTGCTTACTTCAATGCGGATGCTATGACCGGCTTCAAAATAATTGCTGGTTGACATCGGTGTGAGTTTCACCGGATATACCTTGTCTTTCTCCATCCAAACCTCTTTATCATATCCTTCACGGTAACGCACCCGCTGAATGGTCTCATCCAGGTTGTAGGCTTTTCCATCAGGATATACATCGATCAACTTGATGGTTACATCGGTGTCTTTCACATCGGAAGAAAGGTAAAGCGTTGATTCAATGAAGCCGCTCACTTCGATGCCTTCTTTCAAAGGATCTGAAGTAAAGACAAGAATATCATCCCTCAATTCCATCTGAGACTGATCGAATGAACCGCCCGTCACGGCATTCCCCGTACAGCAGACATTCCCTCCA
>DAOMZK010000113.1:0-7236 GCA_035438035.1 Cyclobacteriaceae bacterium
GGTTGCGCTGGCGGTGTGGCAGCCCTGGTGCTGGGGAGTCAACTCGCTCTGCTTGGCCAAAATTCCACCCTCGTCATCCAGTCCGATGCCGCACGAAAGGCAACATCCCGGAATTCTTCCATAAACAAAATCTTTGGGAATGGCTCTTTTGCCTGCCTGATTCGTCACGATGGTTCCTCGCGTAAGATGCTCCACCATAAATCAGTTCATTATGAGGGGCTCTCTAAAATTGTAAACATCCGCTTAGGTCACGATGCCGATGAAATTATCAAAAAGGAATACGCTGAAATGATCGATGATCCGCGCAAACACCTGGGGCTCACGCTGGATAATGCCATGGCTATGAAACTCGTGCGGGAAGCTGAAAATTTTTACCTACGCTTTATCGAAGAATCAACTACCCCTGATGTGATGATCCTCCACCAGGTTAATCCGCAAATCATAAGTCATTTGAAGCAGGTTTTTTCAAAATACAAGGTTGAGTTCATCGATGTCGCATCGAAAATTGGAAACTGCGGATCAGCAACAGTGGGCATCGCCCTGGCTTCACTCAACGGAAACCTGGCAGGCAAAAAGATATTGCTGTGCAGTTTTGGAACCGGCGGTGTCATCTCTGCCGGATTGTGGCAGAACTAAAAGAACATCAGAAACTGATCAGATCAATTTCCCCGGGAAGTAAGCCATCTCACCTAACTGTTCTTCAATACGAATCAGTTGATTGTATTTGGCCATCCTGTCGGAACGTGATGCTGAGCCGGTTTTGATCTGTCCGGTATTTAGCGCTACCGCGAGATCAGCAATCGTGCTGTCTTCAGTCTCACCGGACCGGTGTGACATCACACTTTTATAGGAATTTCTTTTAGCCAGGTTTACAGCATCAATGGTTTCCGTCAGTGAGCCAATCTGATTCACCTTCACGAGAATGGCATTGCCTACACCTTTGTCGATACCCATTTGCAAACGCTTCACATTGGTAACGAAGAGGTCATCTCCCACCAACTGTACCTTCTTCCCAATCTTATCCGTCAATGCTTTCCAGCCTGCCCAGTCGTCCTCAGCGAGGCCATCTTCCAATGAGATAATGGGATATTTTTTCGACCAGTTGGTCCAGTATTCGGCCATCTCCAGGGGTTTCAGTTTCTTGCCGTTGGATTTCTTAAAATGGTAGGTCTTCGTTTTGCTGTCGTAAAATTCTGACGCAGCAGGATCAAGGGCGATAAAAATATCCTTGCCCGGCTTGTAGCCTGCCTTTTCGATTGCTTTCAATACAATTTCAATAGCATCCTCGTTCGACTTGATGTTCGGCGCAAATCCACCTTCATCCCCCACATTCGTGGAAAGGCCCTTGTCATGCAAAACACTTTTTAATGTATGAAAAACCTCCGCACCCATGCGCACCGCTTCTGAGAAAGTATCCGCGCCGACCGGCATCACCATGAACTCCTGGAAGTCGATGGAATTATCAGCATGACTTCCGCCGTTGAGGATGTTCATCATTGGAACCGGAAGCGTATTCGCACTAACGCCGCCGATATACCTGTAGAGGGGCTGGCCGCATTCTATTGCCGCTGCTTTGGCTACTGCCAATGAAACACCGAGTATTGCATTGGCACCCAGTTTTCCTTTATTATCTGTACCGTCCAGTTCGATCATGATCTTGTCGATCAGGTTCTGTTCGAACACTGAAAAACCGGTGAGTTCTTCAGCAATTTTTGAGTTCACATTATCGACCGCCTTGAGCACGCCCTTGCCCATGTATTTCTTCTTGTCGCCATCGCGCAATTCAACGGCCTCATGCACGCCGGTAGAAGCACCGGAGGGAACGGCCGCTCTTCCCATGGCGCCGCTTTCTGTAATCACATCCACTTCGATGGTTGGATTGCCCCGGCTGTCAAGAATCTGTCGTGCGGTAATACTTTCAATGTAACTCATGGGTAAAATAATTTTGGATTTACAATTTTGGATTTAGGATTTAACAGGCTGTAGTTGAGATTCTTTCACCATCGCTACAAAGTCGTCAAATAAATAACGTGAATCATGTGGGCCTGGTGAAGCTTCAGGATGGTACTGAACAGAAAATGCTTTTTTACTCTTCAGCCGGATACCCATGATAGTTTGATCGTTGAGGTGAACATGGGTCACTTCCACATCGGGGTTCTTTTGAATATCTTTTTCGCTGATCGCAAAGCCGTGATTCTGCGAAGTCATTTCGCCCAGGCCGGTGAGGAGGTTCTTCACTGGGTGATTCAATCCGCGATGACCATGGTGCATTTTATATGTTGAAATTCCACAAGCCAAAGCCAACAGTTGATTCCCCAGACAAATTCCAAAAAGGGGTTTGTCGGCCGCCAGGATTTCCTTGACGGTTGCAATCGCATAGTCCATGACAGCGGGATCGCCGGGACCATTGGAAATGAAATAGCCATCGGGTCCCCATTTATCCATTTCAGAAAACTTCGTCTTTGCTGGAAATACTTTTATATAACATCCTCTGGCGCCCAGGCTGCGGAGAATATTTTTCTTAATACCCACATCCAGGGCGGCAATCTTAATCGGTGATTTTGAATCCCCATAGGTATATGCTTCTTTCGTACTTACCCGCGATGACAATTCGAGCCCATTCATGTCCGGTACTTGGGCCAACTCTGCTTTAAGCTGATCCGGGGTCAGTGAAGATGAAATAATTGCATTCATGGCGCCTTTGCTGCGGATGTGACGGACCAGCATGCGTGTGTCGAGGTCAGCAATTCCAACAATTCCATTCTTTTCGAGGTATTGTTGCAGACTTTCGCGTGAAGCTTTACGGCTGAACTCATCAGAAAATTCATTCACCACGAGACCACTTATTTTCGGCTTGTCTGATTCCTGGTCGGCATCAAGGGTGCCATAGTTGCCGATGTGTGCGGAGGTGTTGACAATGATCTGACCAAAGTAAGAGGGATCAGTATAAATCTCCTGGTACCCCGTCATTCCGGTATTAAAACAAATCTCGCCGCCGGTAGTACCGATCTTTCCGATCGCTGTACCTTCTGCCAGCGTGCCATCCTGAAGAAGAAGATATGCTTTCTGACTCATGTAATGTGGTTGGTTGGACAAAAATACATTGCGCTACGGTAGAAATGAAAAAAGGGACTGGCTAATGCCTCGTCCCTCTTTGCTATCGTTTGAAACCTTCACTTATTTCTTTTTCTTCGAAGGTTTGTCTTCTTTCTTTTCAGCTTTTGGTGCTTCAGAAGCGGCGTCTTCAGTAGCTGCGCCTTCCTCTTTCTTGCCCTTGCGGCTACGGCGGGTCTTGCCCTTCTTGGCTGCCTCGTCTTTCTTGTACAGGTCATTGAAATCAACGAGCTCCATCATGCACATTTCTGCGGCGTCTCCCAGGCGGGCGTCGCCCAACTTGATGATGCGGGTATATCCACCTGGACGGTCGGCTGTACGACTGGCTACTTCTCCAAACAATGCCTTGATAGACTCATTGTTTTGAAGATAAGAGAATACCGTTCTGCGGGAATGCATGGTATCTGTCTTTGCCTTGGTGATCAGGGGTTCAACGTACTTGCGCAATTCCTTAGCCTTGGCCACGGTAGTTGTAATCCTTTTATGCACCAGTAACGATGATGCCATGTTGGACAACATCGCTTCACGATGGGCCTTTTTGCGCCCAAGGTGATTGTCTTTTTTACCGTGTCTCATTAGTCTTCTTCCAGTTTATATTTCGCCAGGTCCATGCCGAAAGTCAGGTTCTTTTCAGAAACCAGTTGTTCCAGTTCGGCCAGTGATTTTTTACCAAAGTTCCTGAATTTCATCATGTCAGAAATTTCAAGCTGCACCAGGTCTCCCAATGTTTTTACATCAGCAGCCTTGAGGCAGTTGTATGCACGAACAGAAAGATCCAGATCATGGAGCGGAGTCTTCAACAGTTTGCGCATGTGCAGCATCTCCTCGTCCACCTGTTCAACTTCGCTGTCCGTTCCGGTTTCAAGTTCTATTGACTTATCAGAGAACAGCCTGAAATGCTGAATCAGAATGAAAGCTGCGCCTTCAAGTGCTTTCTCAGGATGGATCGATCCATCGGTTTCAATTTCCACCAGGAGTTTCTCATAGTCTGTGCGCTGTTCCACGCGGGTGTTCTCCACGCTGAATTTCACATTCTTGATCGGAGTGAAAATGGCATCGATCGGAATAAATCCAAATACCTGCTCATTCGGTTTGTTCTCTTCTGCAGGAAGATAGCCGCGTCCTTTTTCGATCGTCAGTTCAATTTCAAAATGAGCTGATTCATCCAGCGTGCAGATAATGTGTTCCGGGTTAAGGATCTCAAATGCTGAAGTGAACTTGGTGATGTCACCTGCTTTGAAATGCTTTTGCTTCTTGATGTTAACCGTGATCTTGTTATCAAAGGCATCGCCCAGTTTGCGGAAACGAACTTGCTTGAGGTTCAGAATAATTTCAGCCACATCTTCCACCACGCCTTCAATGGTTGAAAATTCGTGCAGTACACCGGGGATTTTGATTCCCGTGATCGCATAACCTTCCAGTGAGGACAATAAAATTCTCCTCAGGGCATTACCGATCGTGACACCATATCCCTTTTCCAGCGGTTTGAAGGTAAAAAAGCCGTGGAAATCATCCGACTTTTCCATTACCACCTTCTCCGGCATTTGAAATGCTAATATTGACATAGGATTGTTTTTTCGTTTCGAGATTACTTAGAGTACAATTCGACAATCAACTGTTCGTTGATATTTTCAGGAATGTCGGCACGCAACGGTAAATTGATAAGCTTGCCTACCAATTCGTTGCTGTCCCACTCCAGCCAGTTGTATTTTTTTGAAGAGCCAATGGAAAGACTGGTTGAAATAGTCTCCAGCGACTTTGATTTTTCACGAACCTCCACTTTATCACCGGGCTTCAGTGAAAAGGACGGAATGTTCACGACATCATCATTAACCAGGATATGCTTGTGAACCACGAGCTGACGGGCTGCACGCCGTGTAGGGGCAATCCCCAAACGATAAACCGTATTGTCAAGGCGAGCTTCCAGTAACTGGAGCAACACCTCACCGGTTACACCTTTCTTGCGCGTAGCTTTATCAAAAGTGTGCGCAAACTGACGCTCCAGTACACCATAGATGTACTTGGCTTTCTGCTTTTCTGCTAACTGAACAGCATACTCAGACAATTTGCGTTTCTTGGTTTTGCCATGCTGACCAGGAGCATAGTTCTTCTTTTGAAGCGCCTTGCTCTCGCCCAGGATGGGTTCGTTAAACCGCCTGGAAATCTTTGCCTTTGGACCTGTGTACCTTGCCATTTTTTAAATCGTAAATCGTAAATCGTATATCGTTAAACTCTTCTTTTCTTAGGAGGACGGCAGCCGTTGTGAGGCAGTGGCGTCATATCCCGGATAGCCAGTACTTCAATACCAGAATTCTGAATAGTACGAATAGCAGACTCGCGTCCGGCGCCAGGGCCCTTTACAAAGACTTCAACTTTGCGGAGACCCAATTCGAAGGCCTTGGTTGAACACTCCTGTGCTGCAGTTTGTGCTGCATACGGCGTGTTCTTCTTGGAACCTTTGAATCCCATCTTTCCCGCAGAAGCCCATGCCACTACCTGACCGGTTGAATTGGTCATGGAGATCACAATGTTGTTGAACGTTGCCCGGATATGGGCTTGCCCTACCGCCTCCACGTTCACCGTGCGCTTCTTGCTTTTGTCTTTTTTCTTTTCAACAGGTTCGTTTGCCATAGAAAAAGTCTTATTCGTTCCGTTAATGATTAACCTTTAGTTGCCTTCTTTTTATTCGCTACTGTCTTGCGTTTCCCTTTGCGGGTACGCGAGTTGTTCTTCGTCTTCTGACCACGCACAGGAAGTCCTTTGCGGTGACGAAGTCCGCGATAAGATCCAATATCCATGAGGCGCTTAATACTGAGCTGAACTTCGGAACGGAGCGCTCCCTCAATTCTGAATTTCTCAGAAATAAACTGACGAATCGCATTGGATTCCTCGTCGTTCCAATCCTTTACCTTCTTGTCCCAGTTTACGCCGGCGCTGGTAAGAATCTGCTGTGCTCTCCTGCGGCCTATGCCGTAGATGTAAGTGAGGCCGATTTCTCCGCGTTTGTTATCTGGGATGTCAACTCCTGCTATACGTGCCATTTTTATTTATTGATTGTCGATTGATTGAATGGGTGATTTATCCCTGGCGTTGTTTGTAACGCGGGTTTTTCTTGTTAATCACATACAATTTGCCCTTGCGACGGATGATCTTGCATTCGGCGCTGCGCTTTTTGATGGATGCTCTTACCTTCATATCCTGTTCTTTAATCTTAAATCTTCGTCCTACTTATACCTAAACGTTATCCGTCCCTTGGTCAAATCGTATGGTGACATCTCCAATCTTACCTTATCTCCGGGAAGAATACGGATATAATGCATCCTCATCTTTCCTGAAATATGAGCCAGAACTTCGTGACCATTCTCCAACTGCACCCTGAACATGGCATTGGATAATGCCTCCTGGATGGTACCGTCCTGCTCTATCGACTTCTGTTTCGCCACTTATACGAATAATTTTTCTCTATCTCCTCGTGTGATGTCAGTACTTCCGTCCGATCCTTATAGACTGCTACCATATGCTCAAAGTGCGCCGATGGTTTGCGGTCTGCTGTTCGGATCGTCCATCCGTCCTTTTCCTGAACCACATTTTTTGTACCCATATTGATCATCGGCTCAATAGCGAAGACCATTCCGGGTACAATCTTTATTCCCTTGCCCCTCTTTCCATAGTTGGGAACCTCCGGATCTTCGTGCAGCTTCCGCCCCACACCGTGTCCCACCAACTCCCTCACCACGCCATATCCAAAAGACTCAACATAAGTCTGAATGGCAAATCCAATATCTCCAATCCTATTCCCCGCCTTTGCCTGCCCGATCCCCAGGTACAACGATTCGTACGTGCGGTCCAGCAATTTCAACACCTCTTCACCGGCACCCTCCAATGGATAAGTGTAGGCTGCGTCACTGTGAAACCCTTTGTATTCAACTCCACAATCCACGGTGACAATATCTCCATCCTTTAACTCGTAGTCTCCGGGAAATCCGTGTACAACTGTCTCATTGACCGAAATACACAGCGACGCCGGAAACCCGTTATAGTTCAGGAACGAAGGCTTTCCTCCCCTTTCCCTGATATACTCTTCAGCCCGCGTATCGAGCTGCTTTGTCTTCACTCCTGCCT
>DAOMZK010000114.1:0-7221 GCA_035438035.1 Cyclobacteriaceae bacterium
AACGAAGCGCCTCGCCAAGTTGGAATAACGGGTTAATTCTATAATTAGAAATGTGGAGAACTGAAGATGAAGGTTCATGGTCTACAGTCTAAGTTCAATGTTTGCTACGCGCTAACCTTGGACCTTGAACTTTAAACGCTGGACTATGAAAGCTCCATTAGATTTCGCAACTGACTGATTTTGTCCATAATTTCCTTGCCCTTGGGACGGGAAACAGGAATCGAGAAATCACTGCCATTCATTCTGAGTTTGTAGCCGTTGGCATTTCCGCTGATCGCATTGATGGCATTGACATTGACAATGTAGGAACGATGGCAGCGGAGTGTAAATGAATTATTGAACTGCGATTCCAGGTTTTTAAGATTTACCCGAAGGAGCCGTTTCTGCACTGCATTCTGATCTTTCCACACTACTGTTGAGTAATTATCGTCTGCCTCCACATACAGCAAGTCAGGAAGATTAAACGTCAGACTTTCACTTGTATCGGAATACAATGTGATGTTGTTTTCATTCTTTGGCAAATCCTTTTTTAGGGTTTGGATTTTACCCAATTCCTGGTTGGTTCGGATGGCTTCCGCGAGATTTTCCTGCAGCAACCGGGCCTTTAGAAACAAAGTAGTTAATACAATGGGGATAATGCCTTTCAATGCAACCTGTGTACTTACATGGGAAGCCACAAACATCCACGATTCATTCGGGCAAACAAGCGGCTTTTCTACTGCGATGCAAAGAAGCGTGATGAGAAATAAATGACCGATGTTGAGAATGACATATTTTTTGTAGGTCCAGGTTACAGGATCCATGGCCACAGGAAAAATCCTGGGAAGCAAAAGGATGTTAATGCTCAAACTGATAAAGGTAATGCTGCCATGGAGCCATTCCAATCCCTGTGAAAATTGAGCTTCACTTGCGGTTTTAAAAGCATACAGAAAACCTGTAACAAAAGCAGAGATAACCGCGATTATCGCCAGGTTTTTGCGGTCATCATTAAGATAGAAAGGAAATGGTGTATTCAGCCGGATAGCCAGGCTGCCTACAGAACGGCGGTAAAAAGAGGGTAATTCAACAGTAGGCTGTTCCATAGGATTCTATTGCTGGCAAACTGAAAAAATGGAGTTTGAGTTGCAATTGTTTGGCAAAAATCGGGGTGAATGGGGCGAGTTTGGGGTGAAAAGTTTTGAAAATTTTAATAAGGAGAAGATGTCACGATATCGGCTGAGCCTATGGCCCTTTACTTAACTTCCCCTTTTTAGAGCCATAGGCTCGTTGTATCCCGTAACGCCGGACTGAAGTCCGGCGAAACTCGTCAAGAAGGTAGAAAGTGTCGTAGGCACGGTTCCTATTATACACATCCAATATTTAAATAACACTTTGCCTAATTAATTTGTGTCGTCCCTACGGGACTCCGCTTTCTATCTGTGCTTCATCTGTTACGGACTGAAGTCCGTATGTTACAATATCAAACGAGTCTACGGCTCTCTTACACCTGTTAACAGTTACTTCCCCAACTTATACCCCAAACGCTTCAACCACTCCACACTCAGCCACGGCCAGGTATTCAGCACAGGATCTTTCGGCGCCATTCCGTATCCGTGCCCACCGTGATCGTAGACGTGCAGACTGACAGGAATATTATTTTTTCTCAAAGCTTCAAAAAATAGAATACCGTTTTCAGGCGGCACAACATTGTCGTCCACTGAATAGACCAGGAAAACCGGCGGTGTGTGACTATCCACCCTGTTTTGTGTGGAGAGTGAGTCTACAAGGGAATTATCCGGATTCTTTCCCAACAAATTTTCTGCACTACCGCGGTGGGCTGGCCTTCCGGCCAGGGTGATCACCGGGTAAATTAGAATGGAAAACGCAGGTCTCGAACTCCATTGCTCCAACGGGTTCTTTGATTTTTTATTCGCAGGCAATTGCATCGTTGTACACATCGATGCCAGGTGGCCACCGGCTGAAAATCCGATGATGCCTACACGCTCAGGGTCAAACTTCAGCTCTTTCGCCTTTGATTTAATGATGCGGATAGCCGTAGTCACATCATTGTACTGGTCTGGAAAACGGTGACCGCCTTGTTTGTAGTCATTCAGGCGATAATGCAAAACAAAGGCATTGAAGCCATTGCGATTGTAAAACTTTGCCACATCCGCTCCTTCATGCTGGTCAGCCAGGTGCTGATATCCACCTCCCGGACAAATCAGAATCGCGGATCCGTTGGCAGAATCCGGATTAGCCTTGTAGTAATCCATGTAGGGAGGAGATGCATCTTTCTCGAAACCATCGATGGTCACTTTTTGAGAAGCCGGGTAAAGAAATATTTTCTCCTGGGCTAATGACTCATGGGCGAAGAAAACCATCAGCAGATAAAAACAGTATTTCATAATTGATCCTTTAAGGTTGAACCAAGTTAGAAAATTTGGTAATGTCTTAGTTACAAAATGAAGGTTTTGAAGAGCCACTAAGTCTCTAAGACTCAAAGGTCGACTATCCTGGTTTTTCTTAGAGACTTCGAGTCTTTGTGGCAAGATAAAATGCCTTTTTCAGCCATTATTCAAATAGAAACCGAACTGTCCTGCACTGTCCTGACAGCGGCGTAATCGATTGCGCTAAAGCACCTGATAAGTATTAAATTGCGATAGACGTTCTTTTTTTCCCTTCCCGTCAGACCGCTAACAAAAAGCAAAGATGAAAGAGGCAGATTCATTGATCGAAATACGAATTGACCATGAGTCAAGGATTCCGAAGTATCGTCAAATCGTAAATTCCATTATCAAGGATATTGAATGCTGCGTTTTATCGGTGGGTGACCGCATCCCTTCGATCAATGAATTCAGTGAGGAGTATTATTTGTCCAGGGATACAGTTGAAAAAGCTTACAACGTATTAAAAGAGAAACAGATCATTATTTCCACAAAAGGAAAAGGGTACTACGTCGCCAGGAATATTCTCCCTTCAAAAATCACGATTCTGTTTTTATTGAATAAATTAAGCTCCTATAAATTAAGAATATACAATTCCTTCATCAACAGCATCGGACAGAATGCTCAAATTGATCTGACCATTTACCACTGTGACCCAAAAATCTTTTTAAATACCCTCAATGACAATCTTGGGCGATATGATCATTATGTAATCATGCCCCATTTCAAGGATGAACTTCAAATACACCAAAGCACGAATGCAGAAGTCCTGGAAACCCTGCGCAAGATACCGGAGGACAAACTTTTGATCCTGGACAACTACCTGCCTGAATTGAAGAGAGACATTGCTTCCGTCTATCAGGATTTTAAAATGGATTTATATGAATCGTTGTTGGAAGCCCATAAAATTCTGAAACGCTACGAAAAATTGATATTAGTATATCCACGGGAAACCATTTACCCGTACCCTATAGAAATTTTACAAGGGTTTCAAAAATTTTGTTCTGATTTTGATTTCAGTTTTGAGGTATTGGATGAAATTGACCAGGACATGGAGCTTCAGGCCAACGACGCCTATATTATCATTGAAGAAACAGATCTTGTAAGTCTCGTTAAACAAGTTCGCGATAAGAAATTTGTTTTGGGAAGAGACATTGGCATCATCTCCTACAATGATACACCGTTGAAAGATTTACTGGGCATTACGGTGATCTCAACTGATTTTCAGGTCATGGGAGAAACCGCTGCTTATATGATCCTAAAAAAGAAAAAGGAAGTGGTGAAAAACGTCTTTCATTTTATCAATAGGAATTCAGCCTAAAGGCATTCTATTGATTCTTGCTTTTCATTGACAACTCTCCGAAATCAGGAGTGTTTGCAATCAAAAATCATTTCCGATGCAGGACGGTGCCTGAAGGTTTTTGCTTATAGAACACTTACATTAAGAATTCAAATTTTAAAGGCGAAACTTCATCCATCCCAAACCCCATCGTTATATGCTTAAAATTAATTGCAAAATCATTGGACTCATCTTGTGTTTCCTGGTATTTCATAATAATAGCCTGCATGCACAGGATAAAATTCTAAATGTTAGCCAGCAGGAACTTATTTTCTCAGCAATTAAGGGCACGACCGGTAGAACGGATACGCTCGTCCTTTCCGCACAACGCACTGTAAAAATAAAGGACATTGTTATTTCAGGAACTGGGGCAGGTTATTTCAAACTTGTTTCTCCCAAGCCCAGTCAGGTGGTTTTAGGAAAAAATGAAAAAATAGTATTCTCATTTACACCCGCAGCTGACTTCATCGGGCTTGCAGAAGCTACGCTGATGCTCAAGGGACCCAATCTTTCCATTCCGCTCAGGGGATTAAGTACCAAAGGACTTGAAGGTGAGAATGAAGCCCCATTGTCTACCATAGTGGCTGCACTCGGATACACCACCAACGTGGGATGGAAGACATTGCCAAATCATTCGAGACCAGAATTGCAAGGCGATGAATTGGCACCTTCCATGTTTCACAAAGCGGGCGATGGCCCCGTAGAAATCATTCCAGTGGCACGATACTCCCCTGACTTTCCCCTTCATTTTGGATACTATGTAAATACAGTCACCGGGCCAGTACAAATTCAAACAGGAATTCTTGCCAAGGCAGGAAAATTCCCGGAACATCAAATACTTTTTCCGGGTGTCTCTCGCGGCAGCACCTCTTTTGATCCTGGAACTAAATCCTTTGGATTCTATGCCACCAGCCCGGACCATACGCTTTATTCTGAAGACAACTGGAATATTCTGTTCTACCCAACACGGGCCACCCATGCCACACGAATATATCCCGTGAAGGATGGAGCAGGAAAATTGGTTGAGAATACTTATTTGCTCTGCATGGAAGAAGCAGCCAATGGAGATTTTAATGACTATGTCTTTCTCGTAAAAAATATCAAACCATCATCCTTAAAAGACGAATTCACCGCGCTCATGAATGGCAAAAACCTGGATGGCTGGCACACCTGGTTTCAAACGAAGGGCAAGAACAATGATCCTGAAAAGATTTTTACTATTGAAGAAGGTGGCATTCTTCACGACACAGGAAAAGAGCTTGGGTATGTCATCACTGAACAGCGCTTCTCCAATTTTCATTTTAAACTTGAATTTAAATGGGGAGAGAAAAAATGGGCTCCCCGTGAAAATGCCAAACGCGACAGCGGTATTTGTTACAACATCCCCGATGATCAGGAAGATTATATCTGGCCCAAATCCGTTGAATGCCAGGTACAGGAAGGTGATGTGGGTGATTTCTGGCTTCTGGAATATGCCACTATCCAGGTGGATGGAAAACAGAATTCACCCTCCAACCATACCCAGATTGTGAAAAAGAAAGATGCAGAAAAACCAAACGGTGAGTGGAATACCGTGGAGGTTATTTCATTTAACGGCAAGTGTGTACATATTGTCAATGGTGTTGTCGTCAACTATGGTGAAAATTCCAGCGTTATTGGAGGTCGAATCTTACTGCAATCAGAATATGCAGAAGTTTACTACAAGAATGTAACCTTGAGAAAGCTATAACATTAATTTCTCCAGCAATGAATTCATCCCGCAGGGAATTTTTCAAAGTGCTGGCCATGGGGCCTCTGCTCACGGCTGGATTTAAACCTGAAGAAAATTCGCAGGATCATTTCTCCGATTTCTCAAAAAAATTGATTCCCATCGGGCGGATTCTGGAATGGGAGTCGGGATATGTGTGGTGCAACAGTCCGATCGACGGACCGGAAGGAAAAGTTCATGTGTTCTATTCACGCTGGACGGCCAATCGCAATATGGGCGGATGGCTGAACGGATGCGAGATTGCGCATGCCGTTGCCGCATCACCCGAAGGACCGTTTGAATATGTTGAAACAGTATTGGCGCCCCGCGGTGGAAATTTCTGGGATGCCACCACATGTCATAATCCACTTATTCAAAAGATTGATAATATGTATTGTCTATTCTATATGGGCAATTCAAATGGCAAGACCAATACAAAACGGATAGGGCTAGCCACTTCAGAATCTTTATTTGGTCCGTGGAAACGACCTGATCAACCTTTGCTGCCCCCGGGTGAGTCTGGTAGCTGGGATGATCATTGCACCACCAACCCGGCATTCATCAAACATGCCAATGGCAAGCACTGGCTTTACTACAAGTCATGGAATACACGGGACTATGAATCGACCACGGGCCCAATTCGCGGAAATCGAAAATATGGCCTGGCCTTCGCCAATGCGCTAGAGGGTCCTTACGTCAAGTATGATAAAAATCCAATATTGGATTTTTCATCCCGTGGAAATAACACACAACTGGAAGATGCTTTTGTCTGGGTTGAAGACGGAAGATTTAAAATGCTGGCGCGGGACATGGGATTTTTCAGTCATGAAGTTGGGCTTTATCTCGAATCAATGGATGGCCTGTTGTGGTCGGAGCCACAGATCGCCTATCGTGAATTGAAGGCCTACATTACAGAACCTCAGCCACCTCCCTATTTAAAAAGATATGGAAGAATAGAAAGACCACAACTGCTGATTCGCAACGGAAAGCCTGCCTATATGTTCACTGCTGCCCAGGGCGGCAAGTACGGAACCTCTTCTGCGTTCCTTTTCAGGATTACAGCATAAAATCCAGATCCCGACCCCGATCCAGATCCCTATCGGGATCGGATCGGAGCGAAATCTAGAGAAATCAACTAAACCAAATTATTAATATCCTGGATTCTGATCATAAAGTCCGGGAGCCAGCAGCAGTTGCGCCTGAGGGACCGGATAAATTATATCATTTGCTGTGACGGTTTTTATTTTCAGACCGATGTCATCCACGCCGCTGGAAGCCCAGGTATTCATCGTTGTAATTGCCACGCCATTTCTCACAAGATCATGCCACCGAAGTCCTTCAGCCATGAACTCATGCCTTCTCTCATTCAACAACTGAGTTAGTGTAACATTGGCAAGGGATCCAAGCCCGGCACGGCCACGAACCTGATTGACAATAGCGTCTACATCACCTTGCGTGCCATTAGGACCGAATCCTCCACGAAGAATCGCTTCAGCTTTCATCAGCAGCACATCGGTATAACGAATTGCCGGATAATTAATTGGCCAGTTGAAACGATCAACGCCTTTTTTGGAAGCATCTACAAACTTGATAAACTGTCCGGCGGATATGGTGGAACCATTGGCCTGCACATAGCTTGCCAAATACGAGAATGTCCAACGGGTGTCTCCTACTTCAATACTGTTTTTTAAATCCTTGGATGGCGCTTTGGG
>DAOMZK010000115.1:0-7048 GCA_035438035.1 Cyclobacteriaceae bacterium
AGCCGCTTGTCCGTAAAAATATTTCATCCTTGAAATTTATGCACTACACCCGATCTCTGTTTATGGGAACGGAATATGGTTTGCATGAACTAAAAAATGGAAATATCACATCGATTTCAATACCCGAGTTTGAAAATGCCACTATACTTTCATTGTCTGTTTTTCGCGATTCATTGATGCTGGTCGGTTCCGGTGGAAGCGGTGTAGCCATCATCAATCCCAGGCATACTGTGTTGAAACTGATTGGTCCGCACGAGGGACTTCCTTCTGGTTTTATCTTTTTCGTGGCTGAAGATGAGTCTGGCCGTATTTGGATTGGAACAGAAAAGGGAATCACCCGGCTTAAGCTGGATGAAAAGTTGGAAATAACTGAAACGCGTGATTTTGGTTTTGATAACGGACTGACAGGAATTGAGACTAACCAAAATGCCTATTATCTGTCTTCAAAAGAAAAATACTTCGGGCTCATCGATGGATTGTATGAATTTAATATGGCGATGGGCAATCAATTTAAATCTTTTGACGTTCACCTGACTGACATCGAAATCCAGTATGGTGAGATTCCCAGCCGGCAGTTCAGTAATAGCCTGGATGGTTTTTTTAAAATCCCCACCAATCCTGCCATATCCTCCAGCCACAATCACATCACATTCCGGTTTAACCGGGTGGATAAACGATACCCCAATTCGGTCCGTTATAAATACTTTCTTCAGAATTTTGATAAGAGCTGGTCACAGCCGACAGCCACCGGTCATGTTACGTATGGCAATATCCCGCCGGGAGAGTATGTGTTCATGGTAACGTCGACCGATAAGGCGGGAAGCTGGGATCTTACGCCACTGACTTACTCCTTTTCAATCCGGGCCCCGTTTTATCAAACCAGTACTTTTTATTTCACCGTAGGAGGATTATTACTGGGCTCCCTGGCATTGTTCATTCTGGTAAGAATGCGCAAGAATATTTCCAAAGCGATTGAAGTAGAGCATATCCGGCAGCAGGAGCAGGCCTCCCTGAGGAAAGAAATTGCGCGTGATTTTCATGATGAAATGGGGAATCAATTGACCCGTATCATCAATTATGTCAGTCTTATGAGGCTGAATGGAAATGGACACGGACCGGAATTATACACCAAAGTGGAGGAGTCGGCGAAATATCTTTACAACGGCACCCGTGATTTTATCTGGGCCATTGATCCTGTCAATGATGACCTTTCCAAATTGTTTCTCCATGTCCGCGACTTCGGTGAGAAATTGTTTGAGGAAAAAAACATTCAATTCAGAGCGTATAATGAGATTAAGGAAAAAGTAAGGCTCCCCTACGGATTCAGCCGGGAAGCCAATCTGATCTTTAAAGAGGCCATGACCAACGCATTCAAGCATTCGGGTGCTCAAAATGTATCGTTTTATCTGCAAACGAAGGAAAATGGCTACGCTATGACCCTCGATGACGATGGATCCGGCATTGATCCTGAAAAAATTAATGTCTCCAATGGCATAAAAAACATTCGTTCACGTGCGGAAAAAATACAATCTTCGTTAATAATAGAGACCCTTTCCGGGGGTAGGGGTACCCGGATTCAGTTAAAGTTCTCCACCATAAAAAAGAAAAACTATGATACCGGCTACGAAAAAACGCGTCCTGATCGTTGAAGATGATGTTGAGATCCGCAACAGTTTTGCGCTTATCGTCAACAGCTCACAAAAATTTGGCGTAATCAATACGTATGGCAACTGTGAAGATGCCATCAAGCACCTGGCGCAGGATAAACCGGATTATGTGCTCATGGATATTGAATTGCCGGGCATGAACGGTATCCAGGGAAGCCGCATTATAAAAGATAAACTTCCCACTGCTGAAATCATCATGGTAACGGTATATGAAGACAATGAATTGGTTTTTGAAGCGCTGAAATCCGGCGCAACCGGTTACATCACTAAAAGTTCAAACCATTTGGAATTGCTTTCAGCACTGGAAGAAATTTCCAAAGGTGGTGCACCGATGAGTAGCAAGATTGCACGGCTGGTAATCGACAATTTTCACATCAATCCGAATTCACCGCTGACCAAACGTGAAACAGAAATCCTGGGATTGATCTCCGAAGGCAAAACATACACACAGATTTCGGAGGAATTATTTATCTCCAAAGAGACTTCCAAGACCCACATCAAGAACATCTATGCCAAACTGCAGGTCAACAGCAAGTCGCAGGCACTGGCGAAAGCAGCGCAGGATAAGTTGATTTAGAAACCAGTTGACCATAGTCAATTAGTTTTCATTACAGAAAACGGAACGAAAGCACAAACAACCACAACGACCCGAAAAAGTAGATCGGTGAAACGAGGTAGAAAAGAAAATGGAATCCTCCGTTGATTTTCTTTTTCTTTTTTACGTATTCACTTTCCAAGCAGGTATTGATGACTATATAACCGATGAAGGCGAGCCCGCTTATTCCAAAAAATCCGGCTTTGAAAAGCAGGCCCGGTAAAGCGAGCGAAAAAAGATATATGATAAGGGATGCCGTGTTGAGTGACAGGGGTATAGACACCAGGATGATGGCGATGACAAGGCCCCGCTTGTCAAACTGTTGAAAATAAATATGGAAGGTCCGGATGAGCCACTCTACTATTTTAATACCAACTATTTTTAACCTTGTTTTTACATCGGTTGAATTCATCTTGCACCATTGAATAACTTGAATTGATGCAAAGTAACTCAATAAGATGCTAAACTGATAGACATTCAAAACCCGGTATCCCGCCAGCTTCAAGAATCACCCTAATTAATTTATCAGTGCGGATTGGCGTCAATCTGTGGGAAGCAATTTTGAGACACTGCCAATTTTCCAATTAAAATCCCTAACGGTAGGTGATTGGCTGCATGAGGGTATTGGGTAAATTTGATTTTGATTTTGGGTAAGGTCAGGTGGCTGCCATCACAGGTCATGGGTGGATTTGGGCAGCCACCTTCTTTTTTATTTTGACCGCTCAGGCATTCCCTTATTGAAAACTCCTTGCTGATTCCTTAGCTTTTGGGCTTATTCATACAATAACCCATGAAAAAATTCCTTTTAATCCTGCTCACCTGTAATACAATTCTGGCTGTATCGCAAAAGAAAAAGCAGGCTACGGCTGAAGCAACACCCACGCCACCCCCACCAGCGGCTTCTACTATCGATGCCAAAACGGCCGGAATGAAGAAGTTCACCGGATATTTTGAATTCTACTATGATGAAAAGCAGGACAAGATTTTTCTTGTTATTGATAAGTTTGATACTGACTTTTTATATGTGGAATCCCTGGCTGCCGGAATCGGTTCAAATGACATTGGCCTTGACCGCAATCAACTGGGTCGCGAAAGGGTCGTTCGATTTGAGCGGAGAGGACCTAAAATCCTGCTTACTGAAATTAACCTGGGATTCCGGGCTATCAGCGAAAATCCTGCCGAACGCCGTGCGGTTCAAGAGGCATTTGCGCAATCAGTACTGTGGGGCTTTACGGTTACCGTTGAAGAAGCGGGAAAGGTGTTAACCGACGCTACGGATTTCTTTCTACAGGATGCTCACGATGTGGCAGGGACTCTTCGAAACACCCAACAAGGCAACTATACGCTGGATAAATCGCGTTCCGCTCTCTATACGCCCCGCTTAAAAAGTTTTCCACAGAACTCTGAATTTGAGTCAACGCTTACTTTTACCGGACAACCCGCCGGTGGATATATCCGCAGTGTGGCGCCCACACCCTCCAGTGTAACGGTGCGTGAGCATTTCTCCTTTGTTCAATTGCCCGACAATAAATTCGAACCCAGGAAATTTGATCCTCGGGCAGGCTACTATGACATTTCTTACTTTGACTACGCCACACCCATTAGTGAGCCAATTGAAAAACGCTTCATCACGCGTCATCGCCTGGAGAAGAAGGATCCTGGCGCGGCAATCAGCGAACCGGTTGAACCGATTATCTACTATATGGATCCGGGAGCCCCTGAACCTATCCGGTCTGCTTTGATGGAGGGTGCGCGATGGTGGAACCAGGCTTTCGAAGCGGCAGGCTACAAAGATGCATTCAGGGTTGAATTGTTGCCGGACGATGCAGACCCCATGGACGTTCGTTACAATCTCATCAATTGGGTTCATCGGTCAACGCGCGGCTGGTCGTATGGTGCTTCGGTTACCGACCCGAGAACGGGGGAAATAATCAAAGGGCATGTCACGCTGGGGTCGCTGCGGGTCCGCCAGGATTTTCTTATTGCAGAAGGATTGCTTGCGCCCTATGAAACGGGCAAATCTGCTTCAACAGAAATGGAACAGATGGCGCTGAATCGCCTGCGTCAATTGGCAGCACATGAAGTGGGACATACTATCGGGTTATCACATGCCTATTCGTCCAGCAGCGAAAATCTGGCTTCCGTAATGGATTACCCGCACCCGTATATTAAAGTAACCAACGGAAAAATTGATTTGAGCAGCGCCTATGACAACAAAATAGGAGCCTTCGACAAAGTCTCCGTTGCGTATGGCTACCAGGATTTTCCTTCAGGCACCGACGAGAACAAAGCATTGAATGATATTATTCAGCATTCACTCAAGTCAGGTTTGACTTTCCTTTCGGATCAGGATGCCCGTCCGCTGGGCGGAGCACATCCCTATACCCATTTGTGGGATAATGGAAAAGATCCGGCCGAGGAACTCAACCGCGTACTGGAAATCAGGGCCATCGCCTTGCGGAACTTTGGTGAAAATAATATCAAACCGGGAGCGCCAATGGCATTGTTGGAAGAAGTATTTGTGCCGATGTATTTCTTTCACCGGTACCAGACTGAAGCCGCTTCTAAAGTGGTTGGCGGACTCCATTATAGATATGCGCTTCGCGGAGATGGCCAGCCGATAGCGGAATTGCTAACGCCTCAACAAGAGCTCAATGCACTGGAAGCATTGTTAAAAACAGTTCAGCCTTCAACACTGATGATTCCTGAAAACCTCCTGAAACTTATTCCGCCGCGGCCAATCGGTTATTCCCGACACCGTGAATTGATAAAAATCAAAACAGAGCTTACTTTTGATCCATTGGCGGCAGCGGAAACGGCGGCGGACAATACATATAGTTTGATACTCCATCCTGCCCGTGCCAACCGGTTGTTCGAACACCATTCACGCGATGCGCGGCTTCCTTCGCTGGAAAGTGTAATCGACAAGATGATCAGTTCATCGATAAAAGCAAATCCAAAATCGGGATACGAAGGGGCGGTACAGATGTCCATAGATTATGCATTGTTCATCAACCTTGCCAAACTGGCAATCCATAAGGATGCGGCCGCTACAACCAGGGCGATTGCGCGAATGAAACTGGATCAACTGAAAGGGTGGTTATTGTCGAGGGTGCCCTTGACGCAGGATGAAGAATGGAAAGCATTTTATGGTTATCTCGCATCCCAGATTGCGCAATTTCAGGATGATCCTGAGGAGTACAAACAGGAAAACCTGCTGGCCCCTCCTCCCGGACAACCCATTGGCGACTTTGAATTGGATTATTGCGGGCACTGATCGGATATGATTTCAACTCAGGGCCTGGTTTATACTTACGCCGGACAGAAAAAGATTTCGTTCAGAGATCTTACTATCCAGCGCGGTGAGCAATGGCTTTTGCTTGGGGATTCCGGCTGTGGAAAAACTACTTTGCTTCACCTGATTGGCGGACTCCTGAAATCCCAGCAGGGAAAAATTAACATTGAGGGTACTGATGTCACGACTCTTTCGGATCAAGCCCTCGATCGCTTTCGTGGTCAGCACTTTGGGTTTGTCTTTCAAAAAAATCACCTGATTCCTTCACTTTCTGTTAAAGACAATTTGCTGCTGGCTCCGTTTTTATCCGGATTGAAGCAAGACAGCAAAAGGGTTGAGGAAGCTTTGAGTCAATTGATGCTGCTGGAGAAGAAAAACAGCAATGTAAAAAACCTCAGCCAGGGCCAGGCACAGCGTGTAGCCATAGCCCGCGCCATTATTAACAAACCTGCCTTTATTTTGGCTGATGAGCCAACATCGGCGTTAGACGATCGCAGTTGTGAGCGGGTGATCAATATGCTATCTGCGGCCTCCATTCAAAACAATGCCACCCTGATAGTTGCCACCCATGATCAACGGATTAAGTCTAAAATTAAAAACGTAATTCAACTATAGTCACAGAAGATGAATCTCCCTTTCCTGGTTTGGAGTTATCTCAAAGCACGACCGTTGAATACGATCCTCAATGTCGTTTTGCTTGCCCTGGGGATTGCGATGATCACCATTCTGTTATTATTTACTAAGCAGTTAAAAGAGAAGATCACGGCCAATGCGAAGGGCGTTGACCTGGTGGTAGGTGCCAAGGGGAGTCCCATGCAGTTGATTCTCTGCAATATTTTCCAGGTTGACTTTCCTACAGGAAATATCAAATTGGTGGAGGCTGAGAAAATAGCGCGTCATAGTATGGTTAAAAAAGCAATTCCACTGGCCCTGGGTGACAGTTATGAGGGGTACCGGATCGTCGGCTCTCGACAGGACTATGTTACACTGTATAGAGGCGAGCTGGCGGCCGGGAATTGGTGGAAAAAAGATCTTGAGGTTGTTATCGGAGCAAACGTTGGCCGTTTTGCTGGACTGAAAATTGGTGATTCATTTGCCAGCGCGCATGGCCTGACTAAGGACGGCCAGGATCACGAGGAGAAAAAATACAGGGTGACCGGAATCCTTCAGCCTAGCCACACAGTGCTCGACAATCTTATTTTGACCAAGGTCGAAAGTATCTGGAAGATTCATGAACATGATGAGGCTATAAGGGGGTTTCCCCAGCATCCTTCACTTCTTGTTTCCGGGGCAGAGGAAGGGGATTCCACGAAGGAGATCACATCCCTTTTAATCCAGTACAGAAATCCACTGGCCGTGATTCAACTGCCTCGGTTTGTCAACATGAACAGTAGTCTCCAGGCCGCTTCTCCTGCCTATGAAACTGCTCGCCTGTTTTCCATCATTGGCGTGGGTATTGATGTGCTCCGCGGCTTTGCGTTTGTGCTGATC